>CAVFRH010000014.1:0-26534 GCA_963624695.1 bacterium | reverse complement strand
ACCCATCACGGTGGATGCGGAAACTGCGGAGGTGACAAATAATGGCAGCAAATGTTTTGAATAAAGTACCTGTAAGAGAGCAGGATCCTAAGGTTCGTGCAACTAATTTTGAAGAGGTTTGCTACGGCTACAATAAAGAAGAGGCAATGGAAGAGGCAACTCGCTGTATCCATTGTAAAAATGCAAAATGTATTCAGGGATGTCCTGTAAGCATCAATATTCCGGAATTCATCGCAAATGTAAAAGAAGGAGACTTCGCAGAAGCTTACAACATTATCAGCCAGTCCAGTGCACTTCCTGCAGTATGCGGACGTGTATGTCCTCAGGAAAGCCAATGCGAAGGAAAATGTATTCGCGGCATCAAGGGCGAGGCAGTTTCCATTGGAAAACTGGAAAGATTTGTTGCAGACTGGGCAAGAGAAAACGGAATCAAGCCGCAGGCAGCAGAGAAGAAAAACGGTCATAAAGTAGCAGTAATTGGTTCTGGCCCTGCAGGACTTACCTGTGCAGGAGATCTGGCACGTATCGGTTACGATGTTACTATTTTCGAAGCATTGCATAAGGCAGGCGGAGTACTTAGCTACGGAATTCCGGAGTTCCGTCTTCCAAAGGATGCTGTAGTAGCAAAAGAAGTTGAAAACGTTAAGTCTATGGGCGTTAAGATCGAGACAAATGTTATCATCGGAAAGTCCGTAACAATTGACGAGCTGATTGAAGACGAAGGTTTTGAGGCAGTCTTCATTGGATCCGGAGCAGGTCTTCCAATGTTCATGGGAATCCCGGGAGAGCAGGCAAACGGTGTATTTTCAGCAAATGAGTACCTTACAAGAAACAACCTTATGAAGGCTTTCCGTGAGGATTATGACACACCGATCGCAAGAGGCAAAAAGGTAGTTGTTGTCGGCGGCGGTAACGTTGCTATGGATGCTGCCAGAACAGCACTTCGTTTGGGAGCAGAAACACATATCGTTTACAGAAGAAGTGAAGAAGAGCTTCCAGCTCGTAAGGAAGAAGTTCATCACGCTAAGGAAGAGGGCATCATCTTTGATCTGCTGACAAATCCGGTTGAGATTCTGGTAGACGAAAATGAGAATGTAAAAGGTATCCGTTGCGTCCGCATGGAGCTTGGAGAGCCGGATGCATCCGGAAGAAGACGCCCGGTTGAAATTCCAGGTTCTGAATTTGAGTTTGAGGTAGATACCGTTATCATGTCCCTTGGAACATCACCGAACCCACTTATTTCCTCTACAACAGCAGGTTTGGATACAAACAGAAAGAAATGCATTGTAGCAGATGAAGAAAACGGCCAGACATCAAAAGCTGCAGTATTTGCAGGCGGAGATGCAGTTACCGGTGCAGCTACCGTTATTCTTGCCATGGGTGCAGGAAAAGCAGCAGCAAAGGGAATTGATGAGTATATTCAGTCAAAGAATAAATAAATTCCAATAGTTATTTTCGGGGCAGAGAGAGTTCTCTGCCCTTTTTATATACCAAAGTATGCAAGGAAAACTGCCAGTGGCAGTTTTTCTGTATGCTTGAGCTTGACCTTAACCAGGTTTTCGTGTAAAACAGAGATACTAAAAGCAAAGGATAGAAGATTATGCCCTTTTTACCGCTTAGCAAAGAAGAAATGAACCACTATGGCTGGGAGAGACCGGATTTTATCTACGTAATCGGAGATGCGTATGTAGATCATTCCTCCTTCGGACCTGCCATTATCAGCCGGGTTTTGGAAGCACATGGCTTTAAAGTCGCTTTTATTTCCCAACCGGATTGGAGAGATGAAAAAAGCATTCAGATATACGGAGAACCAAGACTGGGCTTTCTTGTCAGTGCCGGAAATATGGATTCCATGGTCAATCATTATACTGTTTCAAAAAAGAAAAGACAGCAGGATGCATATACACCGGGAGGGAAGGCAGGAAAGAGGCCGGATTATGCAACAATCGTGTATTGCAATCTGATTCGAAGAAGTTACAAGCATATTCCTATTATAATAGGAGGAATTGAAGCAAGCCTGCGCCGTCTGGCACACTACGACTACTGGTCAGATAAGCTGAAACGGTCAATCCTGATGGATTCCGGAGCAGATATTTTGATCTATGGAATGGGGGAGCGCTCTGTTGTAGAACTTGCAGAGGCTTTGGACAGCGGTCTGTCTGTTTCGGATATTAGCTTTGTTCGTGGAACAGTTTATAAAAGCAGGGAAACAGAAGGCGTATATGAAGGAATTTGTCTGCCGGATTTTGACGAGCTGCAGCAGGACAGGCTGAAATATGCGGAAAGCTTTTATATTCAATATCAAAATACAGATCCCATTACAGCAAAGCCCCTGATTGAAAAATATGGGGAGAAGCGATATATAGTCCAAAACCCGCCGCAAAGACCTTTAAGTGTTCAGGAAATGGATGATATCTATGAATTACCCTTTATGAATAACTATCATCCTTCTTATGAGAAACTTGGCGGGGTGCCCGCAATCAGTGAGATAAAGTTTTCCCTGACCAGCAACAGAGGCTGCTTTGGAGGATGCTCTTTTTGTGCATTGACCTTTCATCAGGGAAGAGGGGTACAGGTAAGAAGTCACGAATCCCTTATAAAAGAAGCAGAGCGCATGACAAAAGATCCGGATTTCAAAGGATATATACACGATGTGGGTGGTCCGACAGCCAATTTCAGACATCCTTCCTGTGAAAAGCAGCTAAAAAGCGGAGTATGCAAAAATCGTCAATGTCTCTTCCCGGATGCTTGCAAAAATTTAAAGGCAGATCATAGCGACTATATAGAATTACTGCGTAAATTAAGAAATCTAAAGGGAGTAAAAAAGGTATTTGTACGTTCCGGTGTCCGATTTGATTATGTTTTAGCGGATAAGAAGGGAAAGTTTTTAGAGGAACTGTGTAAATATCATGTCAGCGGACAGCTGCGGGTTGCACCAGAGCATATATCGGATCAGGTGCTGAAATATATGGGAAAGCCCGGATACAAGGTTTACAAGGAATTTTGTGACCGCTTTGATAAGGTGAATAAAGACATGAAGCTGCAGCAGTACATGCTTCCTTATTTAATGTCGTCTCATCCGGGATCAACTCTGAAAGAGGCAATCGAGCTGGCAGAATATATTCGGGATCTTGGCTACATGCCGGAGCAGGTACAGGATTTTTACCCGACTCCTTCAACTCTTTCCACTGTAATGTATTACACAGGAGTAGATCCAAGAACGATGGAAAAGGTTTATGTACCTCATTCTTTCCATGAAAAGGCCATGCAAAGAGCTCTGATTCAATATCGTAAACCGGAAAATTACGAGCTGGTAAAGGAAGCATTGCGAAAGGCCGGAAGGCAGGATCTGATTGGATTTGACCGAAAGAAATGCCTGATTGCTCCAAGAAAATTGGAAAGAAAACAGGAAGATTCGAAAAAAGGAAGGCCGGATGGAAGAAGCCGGGGAGAAAAATCAGAAAACAGGAAGAAAGATTATCCACCAAAAAACGGACAAAAGAGAAAAAATGTCCAAAGAGTAGGGAAAAAGAGAAATTAAGCAGAATCTAAATTTGACGGAAAAAGACAAATACACTATGATGAGTGCGATTTGGAAAGGAGAAGACTATGAGTGAATGTACCCATAACTGCAGCAGCTGCAGCGGTGAAGCTTGTCAGGGCGGATGCCACATTGAACTGCCTGAAGGTGAAAAGCCGAGAGATATCTTAAAGGAATTAAAGCAGTTTTATGATGAATGCGAAGGGGAAGAAGTGCTGGAAATGCTTTCTAACATGATGGAAGAGATGGAAAAGGAACTGGCTTAAGTGGAACGGTATTATAAAGAATGCTGTCTGTGTCCCAGAAACTGTCATGTAAACCGATATGAAAGGGCAGGATATTGCGGCTGTAAAGCGGAAGTGAAAGCAGCCAGAGCAGGTTTGCATTTTTATGAGGAACCCTTTATATCCGGCAAGAGAGGAAGCGGGACAGTCTTTTTTTCGGGCTGTGCCATGAAGTGTTTGTTCTGTCAGAATATCGAGCTTTCCAGGGATGCCTTTGGATTTGAAATATCAATCGAAAGATTGGCAGAGATTTTCTTGGAAGAGCAGGAAAGAGGAGCACACAATCTGAATCTGGTTACGGGAAGTCATTTTATTCCATCCATTGCAGAAGCCTTGAAGCTTGCAAAGAAAAAGGGGCTTTCCATTCCTGTGCTTTGGAACAGCAGTGCCTACGAAAAGAAAGAAAGCTTGAAGCTTTTGGAGGGTCTGGTAGACATATGGATGCCGGACCTTAAAACCCTTTCCGACGAAATTGGTCAAAGGTATTTTCGGGCGCCGGATTATCCGGAGGCAGCCATGGAGGCAGTGGAGTATATGGTTTCACTTGGAGAGGTGGAATTTCAGGATGATCTTATGATAAAGGGAGTCAATGTCAGGCATCTTATGATGCCGGGCGGCTTCGAAGATACATGCAGAGTACTTTCTTATCTTTTTAAGCAGTTTGGAAATAAAATCTGGATTTCTTTAATGAATCAATATACGCCCATGGGAGAGATGCCTTACAAAGAATTAAATCGAAAGCTTTACAAGAGAGAATATGAAAAAGCGGTAGATTTTGCAATCGATCTTGGCATAGAAAACTGTATGATCCAAGAGGGCGGAACGGTAAGCGAAAGCTTTATTCCGAAATTTGATGGAAGCGGAATTATAAATTAAAAGGGCTCTTGCATTGAAAGAGGATGCAAGAGCCCTTGAAAAATTATTCTGCAGCCTTCCAGGCAGTTTCTAAAGCGATTTCCATCATTTCGTTGAAGGATTCGCGAATTTCCTCAGCAGACAGATATTCAGAACGGAACATGTGATCTGAAATAGAAAGAATACTTACTGCTTTTTTCTTGCAGGCAAGTGCCTCCAGATAAAGACCTGCAGTTTCCATTTCGACACAGAGCATTCCAAGATCCTTCGCCTTTACAGCAACGTCAGAGATGGAATTGTAAAACATATCAGTACAGAATACATTTCCGACACGGATATTTGCACCGCGTTCTTTGCTAATATTTACGGCATCGTAGAGCATATCAAAGTTAGCAGTAGGAGCGAGGGTTCCCGGGAACTGATACTGATGTGCAAAGTTGGAATTTGTGCAGGCACCCATAGCAATTACAACATCTTTTACATGCATATCGTCTAAAAGGGCTCCGGCAGATCCGACACGTACAATGGCTTCTACATCAAAGAAATTGTAGAGCTCATGCGCATAAAGAGTTGCAGACGGAATACCCATGCCGCTACCCATAACAGAAATTTTTCTGCCTTTATAGGTTCCGGTATAACCCAGCATATTTCTTACATCATTAAAGAGAATCGGATTCTCAAGATAGGTTTCTGCAATGTATTTTGCACGGAGAGGATCTCCGGGCATAAGAACAACTTTTGCTACATTTTCTTTATCGGCAACAATACAGGCCGAAGGGGTTGAAAACATATATTTTTCCTCCTGATATAAATTGATTAAAATCTGAAAGTCACACGCAAAAACTATACAAAAAAAGAAATGAATTGTCAATTTACAGGAAAAAATTCAGATGTTACAATAGTCAACGACAATTGAGAAGCTGTCGAAAAAAAGGCAGCAAGACAGAAAATAAGCGGAGGATGAGACAATGGAAATTACAAAGGACATAAAGTATGTTGGTGTAAATGACAAAAAAGTAGATCTTTTTGAGGGACAGTACGTGGTAGAGCACGGAATGTCTTACAATTCCTACGTTATTTTAGATGAAAAGATTGCAGTTTTGGACACGGTAGACAGAGATTTTGTAGAGGAATGGCTTGGAAATATTGAGAAGCTTTTAGCTGGGAAAAAACCGGATTATCTGGTAGTTCATCATATGGAGCCGGATCATTCCGCAGGAATCAAGGCTTTTGCAGACAAATATCCAAAGGTGCAGATTGTATCTTCCAAACAGGCCTTCGGTATGATGAAAAATTTTATGGGAGACGATTTCTCCGGAAGACAAATTGTAATAAAAGAGGGAGATGTTCTGGAGCTTGGAGAGCATACACTTACCTTTGTAGCAGCTCCTATGGTACATTGGCCGGAAGTTATGGTTTCTTATGACAGCAAGGACAAGGTTCTGTTTTCAGCAGATGGCTTCGGAAAATTCGGTGCACTGGATGAAGAGGATGAAGAAGGCTGGGCCTGCGAGGCAAGAAGATACTATATCGGGATCGTTGGAAAATACGGTATGCAGGTACAGAATCTTTTAAAGAAGGCCGCAAAGCTGGATATTCAGATTATTTGCCCGCTGCACGGACCGGTTTTGATGGAAAATCTGGGATATTACATCAACTTATATGATATCTGGTCCTCCTACAGACCGGAAAGGGATGCTGTTACAGTAGCCTTTGCCTCAGCTCATGGAAATACAAAAAAGGCTGCAGAGCTTTTAGCAAAGAAGCTGGAGGAAAAAGGAAAAAAAGTAGACCTGATTGATCTGGCTCGCTATGATATGGCAGAAGCAGTGGAAAGTGCCTTTGAAAACAGTACATTGGTTTTGGCCTCCATTACTTACAATGCAGATATCTTTCCGTTTATGAAGGAATTTATCAATCATCTTACAGAACGCAATTATCAGAACCGGAAGGTAGCCTTTATGGAAAACGGAAGCTGGGCACCTACTGCAGCGAAAACAATGGCAAAAATGCTGGAAGGCTGCAAAAATTTGACCTTTGCAGAAAATACAGTGAAAATCACATCGGCATTAAATGACAGCAGCAGAGCACAGATCGAGGCTTTGGCGGATGAGCTTAGCAGATAAAAAAGAAAATCGGGAAGCCGGCAGCGGCTTCCTTTTTTCATACCAAAGTATGCAAGGAAAGCTGCCGGTGGCAGGTTTTCTGCATTGAAGAAATACGCTGGACAATATATAATGGGTTACATTAGAGTTGCCTGGAGGGATTATGCAGATAAATAAAAAAACGATTACTTTGTTAATATGCTGTGTTGCATTGATACTGCTGACATTGCCATTGCTTGGAAGTGACAGCAGCTCTTTTTTGCAGTGGTGGATTACGATTCTGGTTCTGGGAATCGGATTTTATCCATTGACATCAAAAATTTTTGATACATTTTCAGACAAGGGATGGATTTTTTCTAAAGTTCTTGGAATTGCTATTTCCGGCTTTATGGCATTCATTTTGATAGCCTGCGGTCTTGCAAAATTTACGACAGCCTTTGTTTTGGGGTGCAGTCTAATTTTAATTGCTTTATGCTGGGGAGTTTTTCTGTATTGTGGAAAAAAGAAGGGACAGAGCTTTTCAACGAAAAGAGAGAAAGAAATCGATTTCGATCTCGTTCTTCTGGAGGAAGTGCTTTTCCTTGCTCTCTTTTTACTTTGGACTTATTTTGCAGGCTGCAGACCGGAAGCATACGGTACAGAGAAGTTTATGGATTATGGCTTTATGGCGGCTATGATGAGGGATGAAACCCTTCCGGCGAGAGATATATGGTACAGCAGCGGAACCATCAATTACTATTACGGCGGTCAGTATTTCGCAGTATTTTTGACAAAATTGAGCTTTACACGGATCAATGAAAGCTATAATATTATGCGAACCATGGTGGCAGCATTTGCTTTTGTTTTGCCCTTCAATATGGTTTACCATTTGCTGAAGGACAGAAAAAAGAAAGCAGAAAAAAAGAAAGTCCTGCCGATTGTGGGAGGCCTGCTTTCCGGAGCAGCGGTCAGTCTGGCAGGAAATATTCATTATGTACTCTATGGATTGTTTGGAAGTGTATTTAAGCTGTCCGGATACGAGGACTACTGGTTTCCTTCTTCCACGAGGTACATTGGTCACAATCCGCAGACCAATGACCAGTGCATCCATGAATTTCCATCCTATTCTTTTGTCTTAGGAGATTTGCATGCACATGTAGTGAACATTATGTTTGTGCTTTGCTTTCTTGGCATTTTATATGCCTGGTTTCGAAAAAAAGAAAAGGAATATGCATTGCTTCCGACAGAAAAGGGATATTTTCCAAAGGAAGGCTGGAAAAGCATTTTAAAGGAAGCGCATATCTGGTTGCTGGGCTTGTTTTTAGCCATGTTCCAGTTTACGAATTATTGGGATTTCGTAATCTATATGACAGTGGCTCTGATCGCAATGGGACTTTTCTTTTTCCGCTTTAAAAAGAAGGGAAGGTTTACCGCTGTACTCGTACGTGCTGTGATTATGATTGGAGTTGGCACTATAGCAGCAATTCCTTTCAATATGACCTTCCAATCTATGGCACAGGGATTTGCGCTGGCGCAAAACCATTCCGCATTTTATCAGCTGGTCATTCTTTGGGGTCTGCCGGTTGCCTGTGTGCTTATGCTCTTTGTGTTTACCATTGTAAAGGGGAGACAGAAGAAAAAAGAAGTCGGAGTTGGAAATTATATTTCCAATATGCCGCTTTCTGATATGATGGCACTGCTTATGGGAATTTGCGCCATCGGCCTTGTACTGATGCCGGAACTCATGTACGCCAGAGATATCTATGAAGAGGGATATTCCAGATGCAACACCATGTTTAAGCTGACTTATCAGGCTTTTATCATGTTTGGTATGGCTATGATCTACAGCATAATTCGGATGCTGGCAGATGTGAAAAAAATGCTGGTAAAGATTGCAGCTGGAATTTTACTTTTCTTCTTTATCCTTACTTGCGGCTATTTTCCTTATGCAGTAAACTGTTGGTTTGGAGATGTGTTCGAAAGCGGAAGCTATCGATGTCTGGATGCCACGGCATATCTGGAAAATACATATGCCCAGGATGCCCAGGCAATTTGCTGGCTGAATGAAAATGTAGAGGGAAATCCGGTGGTTTTAGAGGCCCCAGGAGATTCTTATTCTAACTATGAACGGGTTTCTGCCATGACGGGACTGCCTACCGTTCGGGGATGGCATACCCATGAGTGGCTGTGGAGAAATGACCCTACGGATCTGGCACAGAAAACCGCGGATATTCAAACTATTTATACCTCTACTTCTACAGAAGAGGTGATTCCTTTGCTGAAGGAATATGGAGTAGAATACATTTTTGTGGGTTCCTGTGAAAGAGAGTTGTATGCGGATTCTCTGAATGAGGCTCTGCTTCAAAGCCTGGGAGAAGTTGTTTTCCAGTCAGATGAGGAAAATGGAGCCTACATTATCAAAGTAGCAGATATGGAGTGAAAAAGTGGATCTTTTTGAGTATATGCAGGAAAAAGAGTTGAAAAGCAGTGCTCCGCTGGCAGCTCGAATGAGGCCGGAAACCCTGGAAGAAGTGGTAGGACAGGAGCATATCATAGGAAAGGGAAGAATGCTGTATCGTGCGATTATGGCAGATAAGCTCAGCTCCGTTATTTTTTACGGTCCTGCAGGAACAGGAAAAACAAGCCTGGCATCTGTTATTGCCGGAAGCAGCAGCTCAGAGTTTGTACAGATCAATGCAACGGCCTCCGGGAAAAAAGAGATGGAGGAAACGGTCGAGGGTGCAAAGCAAAGACTGGCTATGTATGGGAAGCGGACGATTCTCTTTATTGACGAGATTCATCGCTTTAACAAGGCTCAACAGGACTATTTGCTGCCCTTCGTGGAAAACGGAACCATTATATTGATCGGTGCAACAACGGAAAATCCTTACTTTGAAGTAAACGGAGCGCTTCTTTCCAGATCTATTATCTTTGAACTTAGGCCTTTGGAAAAGGAAGATATCAAAAAGCTGCTCCTTCGGGCTCTTTGCGATGAAAGAAAGGGAATGGGAAGCTACAATGCAGTATTGGAAGAGGATGCGCTGGAATTTTTAGCGGATATGTCCGGAGGAGATGCCAGAGCAGCTTTAAATGCACTGGAGCTGGGAGTTCTCACTACAAAGCCGAAGGCGGATGGAAAGATCCACATAGATCTGGAAACAGCCTCGGAGTGCATTCAGAAAAGAGTCTTGCATTATGATCGGGACGGAGATCAGCATTACGATGTGATTTCCGCCTTTATCAAAAGCATGCGGGGATCCGATCCGGACGCAGCCGTATATTATCTGGCAAAAATGCTGAAAGCGGGGGAAGACATTAAGTTTATTGCCAGAAGAATCATGATCTGTGCCTCAGAGGATGTTGGAAATGCCGATCCAACGGCGCTGCAGCTTGCCGTATCTGCAGCTCTTGCGGTGGAAAGGCTTGGAATGCCGGAGGCGAGAATCGTGCTGTCACAGGCGGCAGTTTATATTGCATGTGCACCGAAGAGCAATGCTTCTTATCTGGCAGTGGACAAGGCAATGGCCCACGTAGAAAAGGTGAAAAGCAGTGTACCTGCCCATTTGAGGGACGCACATTACAGCGGTGCAAAGAAACTGGGCCGGGGAATTGACTATAAGTATGCACACAACTATCCCGAACACTATGTGCAGCAGCAATACCTTCCGGACGAGGTTCTGGGAGAAACATTTTATGAGCCGACGGATATCGGCTACGAGAAAACCATAAGTGAGTATTTAAAAAAAATTCAAAAAAAATGAAATAAAAACAGGGGGGCTAATTTTGAAAAAAATAGGATTTGATAACGACAAGTATATCAAAATGCAGTCTGAAAAGATCAAAGAGAGGATAGCACAATTCGGAGGAAAGCTGTACCTGGAATTCGGAGGAAAGCTCTTTGACGATTACCATGCATCAAGAGTGCTTCCGGGATTTCAGCCGGACAGTAAGCTGCGCATGCTTCTTCAGCTGAAGGACAAGGTAGAGGTAGTTATGGTAATTGCTTCCGAGGCAATTGAACAAAATAAAGTTCGAGGAGATCTGGGAATTACCTACGATTCTGATATTTTGAGACTAATCGATGAATTCCGTGGAATCGGACTTTTTGTTGGAAGCGTTGTTATGACAAAATTCAAAGGCCAGCAGGCAGCGATTGCATTCCAGGAAAAACTGGAAAAGCTTGGTGTAAAGGTTTACAGACATTACCCGATCGAGGGGTATCCTTCTGATATAGCAAACATTGTAAGTGAAAACGGTTACGGTAAAAATGACTATATCGAAACACAAAGAGAGCTGGTTGTGGTTACAGCACCGGGACCGGGAAGCGGAAAAATGGCAACTTGTCTGTCTCAGCTTTATCACGAACACAAGAGAGGAATACAGGCCGGATATGCCAAGTTTGAGACTTTCCCAATCTGGAACATACCTCTGCAGCATCCGGTAAATATTGCCTATGAGGCTGCTACTGCAGATCTGGATGATGTAAATATGATCGATCCCTTCCACCTGGAGGCATATAAAGAGACCACAGTAAACTACAACCGTGATATTGAAATTTATCCGGTGCTGGCTTCCATGATGGAAACGATTATGGGAACCTGTCCTTATAAATCTCCGACAGACATGGGTGTCAATATGGCTGGAAACTGCATTATAGACGATGAAGCGGTCAGTGAAGCCTCCAGACAGGAGATCATTCGAAGATATTACACAGCTCTTTGTGAACACAGAAAGGGCACCTGTGATCTGAACACCGTCAATAAATTAAAGCTCCTTATGAAAAAGGTAGGGGCAAATACAGCAGACAGGGTAGTTTGTGCACCGGCATTGGAAAAGGCAGAACTTACCGGTGAGCCGGCAGCAGCCATTGAGCTTCCGGACGGAAGAATTGTATGTGGAAAAACATCAGAGCTTTTGGGAAGCTGTTCTTCCATGCTTTTAAATGCATTAAAGACACTGGGAGATATTCCGGATGAAACACTTTTAATTGCACCGCAGATCATTGAGCCAATTCAGAAGCTAAAAACGGGAAGCTTTGGAAGCCGAAATCCAAGACTTCATACAGATGAAGTCTTGATCGCACTTTCAATCTGTGCAGCGACAGATCCATTAGCAGAAAAAGCACTTCAGCAGCTTGTAAAGCTTCGGGATTGTGAAGCACATTGTACAGTTATTTTGTCTCATGTAGATGCGGAGGTTTTCCGCAAGCTTGGCATTCGTGTCACATGTGAACCTCAGTATCAGGAATCAAAGCTTTATCACGTATAATTGAAAAATCAAAGGGCATTCGCCAAGGTCTCGAGCAAGTTCAGGCTTTGGCGAATTGTTTTTGCGCAAAAAAGAGCCGAAGCATTTGCTTCGGCTCTAAAAAGTTTACATTCTTTTAAATTACTTCTGAGCTGCTTTTCTTGCTGCTCTTTCTGCTTTCTCAGCATCCTTTTTCTGACCGTACTCGATATCCTTTTCACGAGCAACTTCTCCCCAAAGCTTCTCAGCAACAGGAGTCCATTTCTCAGCATAAGGAATGGTCTTGGAAATAAGGTGTTCAACACTTTCAGGACTCTCATAGTCTGTGCTGACAGCACCTGTCTCATGAACCAGTCTCTCAATCTCATGCGGGTTCTCAAGCATTGGGCAAGGACGAAGCATGTTGTTGTTGAATGGCTGATTGTCATGGTAAGCCTGGAAGAGCGGGCTTCTAAGTGCATCAAGGAGTGATACATCATGGATGTTAACATTTGAGTAGTGAATAAATACACATGGCTCAACATCACCCTTTGCATTGATGTGCAGATAACGACGTCCGCCTGCAATACATCCGCCAACGAACTGTCCGTCATTCTGGAAGTCCATGCTGAAGATCGGCTTTTTGCCTCTTAAATCACGCAGTGTGTAGAGAACTTCACTTCTCTGCTCAGGAGAAAGAAGAAGCTCAGGAGAAGCTGCGTTTCCAACTGGCATATAGTGGAAGTACCAGGTGAAGAGAGCACCATTGTCAATGATCTGATCAATGAAGTCCTCGCTGGTTACTGTCTTGTAGTTCTTGCTGGTGTAGCAGATGGAATGTCCGAATGCAAGTTTGTGCTTCTTCAAAAGCTCACATGCATGCATAACCTTCTGGTAGCATCCCTCACCACGACGGCTGTCATTTACTTCCTCGTATCCTTCAAGAGAGATAGCCGGAACGAAGTTCTTTACACGAAGCATATCCTGGCAGAACTCCTCGTCGATAAGAGTACCGTTTGTGAAAGAAAGGAATGCACAATCCGGATGCATTTCACAGATCTTGATAAGATCTTTTTTACGAACCAGCGGTTCTCCACCGGTGTAAATGAACATGTAGCATCCAAGTTCGTTTGCCTGTTTGATAATGGAATCGATATCCTCAAGGGAAAGATTGTTTTTGTAACCGTACTCAGCAGCCCAGCAACCTACGCATCTAAGGTTACATGCGGATGTAGGATCCAGAAGAACTGCCCACGGAATGTTGCAGTCATACTTCTGTGCATTGATATCCTGCTTTTTGCTTCCTTTCAGGCTGGCATTTACCATGAAGTTCTGGAAGAATGCTTTACGAACGCCTGCATCAAGATCATAAATTTTCTGAATCAGCTGATACCAGCTGCCTTTTTCATCAATTGCTTCACGAATCAGTTTTCTCTGTGGAGTATACCAACCGTCCGGAGCCCATTTGTCAATAATATCCATAATTTTGGAAGGATTGTTCTCGGGATCCTTCTCCAGAAGGTCAAGTACACGATTCATTACGAATTCAAGTCCTTTTTCTTTTACTTTCTCTGCAACTAACATTAAATAAAACCTCCAACGAAATACCTAATTAAATTCTACTTTTTTCTAAGGACACATTATAGGAAGAAGATGATTATTTGTCGACAAGTAAAAAAGAAAAAAAATGTGATTTTTGGACAAGAAAGAAAAAGTGTCCAAGGAAAAAGGGGAGGACTTTTTTCACAAAAACAGTAGTAAAATCAAATTAATGTGATATAATGTCTTCATATTAGTGAAAAGGGAGGGGCATACCAGTGAAAGACAACGGAGAAAAAAAATCATGCGGTTTATTAGTAAAATTTCTTGCGGTGATCGGTGCTGTAACAGTTATTGCCGGTATAGCTTATGCAATATATAGGTATTTTACTCCGGATTATTTAGAAGATCTTGAAGATGATTTCGACGATTATTTTGAAGATGAAGACGAATATGAGGAAGAGCCGCTGGAAGAGTTTGAAGACGAAGACAAGGAAAGCAGCGTAACAGAATAAGTTAATTATTTGAGCTTCAACACATAGTGTGCTGAGGCTCATTTTTTACTGTTTAGGAGAAGTTAGATGAAAAAAGGTTATATATATGAAGGAACAGTGCTTTATACCCGTTTCCCAAACAAAGGATATGTGGACTCTGATGGGGAAAATGTACTGGTGAAAAATGTAATTCCGGGACAAAAAATCTCTTTTCGGGCTCTGAAAAAGAAAAAAGGGCATTTTGAAGGAAAATTGATGGAAGTATTGGAAAAATCCCCTTTGGAAACAGAAGAAAAGAAATGCAGCAATTTTCCGGATTGCGGAGGATGCAGCTATCAGACGCTTGGGTATGAGGAGCAGCTGCAGCTGAAATATTCCCAAGTGAAAGAGCTTTTGCTTCCGGTTATATGCAAAGAAGAAGGATTGGACGAGGAAGGAGCAAAGCTTCTTTTTGACGGAATTGAAAAAAGCCCGGAGCAGACAGGCTACCGCAATAAAATGGAATACAGCTTTGGCGATGCACAAAAGGATGGTCCTCTTACACTAGGGCTTCATAAAAAAGGAAGCAGCTTTGATATCTTGTCAGCAACAGACTGCATTTTGGTTCATGAGGATATGAATCGTATTCTTTCCTGCGTTTTAGAATATTGTCGGGAAAAATCCCTTCCTTATTATCATAAGATGTCTCATGAAGGATTTTTGCGTTACCTTTTAATAAGAAGGGCACAAACAAGCGGAGAAATTGTGACAGCAATTGTAGTTTCATCTCAGATGCAGGAGAACTTTTCAGAATTAAAGGAAAGACTCTTGTCTCTAAAGCTGGATGGAAAGCTGGTAGGATTTTTAAAAATGACAAATGATTCTGTAGCTGATGTTCTTCGAAGTGAAAGTACGGAAATTTTATACGGACAGGACTGGTTTTACGAGGAGCTTCTAGGACTTCAATTTAAGATTACACCATTTTCCTTTTTCCAGACCAATACAAAGGGAGCAGAAAAGCTTTACAGCATTGCAAGAGAGATGATCGGAAATATAGACAATGCAACAGTATTTGATCTTTACAGTGGAACCGGAACAATCGGACAGGTAATGGCACCTTCCGCAGGGAAAGTAATCGGTGTGGAAATTGTGGAAGAAGCAGTAGAGGCAGCAAAAGAAAATGCGAAGCGAAACGGACTGGACAACTGTCGTTTTCTTGCAGGTGATGTCTTGAAAATGTTGGATGAAATAGAAGAAAGACCGGACTTTTTGATCCTGGATCCACCGAGAGAAGGAATCCATCCCAAAGCACTTCATAAGATAATTCGGTATGAAGCAGAGCGGATTGTTTACATTTCCTGTAAGCCAAGCAGCCTGGCAACGGATCTGGAGGCTTTTCTGCAGGGAGGATATCAAATAAGAAGAATAAAGTGCGTGGATATGTTCCCGGGTACCGTACATGTAGAAAGCTGCGTTCTTCTGGAAAAGAAAAAAGATGAAGCTGGAAGAAGTTGAATTTGATGGCTTGATCTTGCCCTTGCAGGAGTGGTTTTTGAAAAATGCCAGAGTGCTGCCATGGCGAAGCGATCCGACACCCTATCATGTATGGGTATCGGAGATCATGCTGCAGCAGACAAGAGTAGAAGCAGTAAAGAGATACTATGAACGCTTTATACAGGAGCTTCCGGATCTGGAAAGTTTGGCAGAATGTACGGAAGAAAAATATTTAAAGCTCTGGGAGGGACTTGGGTACTATTCCAGGGTAAGAAATCTTCATGAAGCGGCATGTCAAATCGAAGAAATGCATAAGGGCATTTTCCCGGAAGAAGAAAAAGAAATACTGACACTTAAGGGAATCGGAAGTTATACGGCTGGGGCGATTTTATCCATTGCATTTCAAAAGCCGGTTCCGGCAGTGGATGGAAATGTTTTAAGGGTTTTAATGCGGTTGGCAGGCGATGATTCAGATATTGCGGAAGGGAGTACGAAAAAAAGAACGGAAAGTGTGCTTCGTGCTCTGATGGAAAAGCACCCAAAAGGAAGCGGGGAAAATGCAATTGATCCCAGAATTTTTTCTCAGGCTCTTATGGAACTTGGAGCATTGGTTTGCCTGCCAAATGGACTGCCAATCTGCAAAAGCTGTCCTTTTGAAGGAGCGTGTCAGGCCAGAAAAGAAAATCTGATTGAAAGATTGCCGAGAAAGAAAAAAGCAAAGGAGCGGCGGATAGAGAAGCGTACGGTCCTGCTTCTGAAGGAAGATGCTTTGGTGGCAATTCGAAAGAGACCGGGAAAGGGTCTTTTGGCAGGACTTTACGAATTGCCGAATCTGGAAGGAAACTGCAGTGAGAGTGAGATTGTAGCCTATGTCAGAAAATTGGGATTGGAACCGATTCGCATAAAAATGCTGGAGGAGTCAAAGCATATTTTTTCACATGTGGAGTGGCACATGACCGGCTACGAGGTTTTTCTTGAAGGAAGGGAAGATCCCTTTGGAGAAAAAGTTAGAAAAAAAGAAGGATTATTCTTTGTAAATAAGGAAGAAATGAAAGAAAAATATGCAATTCCAACAGCCTTTCAGGCTTACAGGAAGTATATAATGGAGAGTTGATCGTATGGAAGAAGCAGAAAAGAAGGAACACAAGCGCAGGGTGCACTATTCCGGCAAATATCCCAGGCGATACGAGGAAAAATATAAGGAACTTCAGCCGGAAAAATACGCACAGATGGGAGAGCATGTAAAGGCAAAGGGAAATACCCCGGCGGGGACCCATATTCCCATTATGGTGACAGAAATTTTAGATTTTCTGGACATAAAGCCCGGACAGCGGGGACTTGACTGCACCTTCGGATATGGCGGACACAGCAGCAAAATGCTGGAAAAGCTGGAGGGAAAGGGACATTTGGTATCTCTTGATGTTGATCCGGTTGAGGCAAAGAAATCGGAAGAGAGACTGAGAAAAATGGGATTTTCAGAAGAAATCCATTCGGTGGAGCTGACAAATTTTGCAAATATCGACCAGGTGGCGGAAAAATACGGTCCTTTTGATTTTGTATTGGCAGATCTGGGAGTGTCCTCCATGCAGATCGATGATCCGAGAAGAGGATTTTCCTATAAAGTGGATGGCCCTTTGGATCTTCGGCTGAATCAAAGCAAGGGAAAAAGCGCAGCGCAAAGGCTGGCAGAACTTTCCTGTGATGAAATTGCCGGCATGTTTTTTGAAAATGCAGATGAGCCGTACGCAGAAGAAATTGCGAAAACGATCGTAAGTCTTCGAAAGAGCGGACAGAAAATTGAAAGTACCATGCAGCTTCGAGGAGCAATTGAGAAGGCATTAAATAAAGTAAAAATACCGGAAAAGGAAAAACAGGATGCAGTAAAAAAATCCTGCGCCCGCTGTTTTCAGGCACTCAGAATAGAAGTAAACAGCGAATATGAGGTACTCTATGAGCTGCTTTCAAAACTCCCGGATGCCTTAAAGCCGGGAGGAAGAGTTGCCATATTGACCTTTCATTCCGGAGAGGACAGATTGGTAAAACAGTCTTTTCGGGAGTGGAAGAGAGAAGGAATTTATTCGGAGATCTCGAAAGATGTAATAAGGCCGGGACAGAAGGAGTGCAGGGAAAATCCCAGAGCGAGGTCTACAAAAATGCGCTGGGCGGTAAAGAAAGAGTCAGAGTAAAAACAGGAACAAATTCAGCTGTGCAATTGAATAAAAAGAAGGTTGACAATAGCAGAAAATGGGCTTATAGTTTCATACAAAGCAAAGGTGCTTTGGACAAGTGATGTCCAAAGTGCCTCTTTTTTTGCCTTTTTAAGAGTGAGGAAATTCTGAGAACTGTAAGCCAGGAGGAGATTATTATGTGTTCTATAATGAGTTATTGTGATCCGGAGATCAGCCGGGAAGAATTTGAAAAAGGATTTGATGCGACGATATCCAGAGGACCGGATGACAGCCGCATCGTAGATACAGGAAATGGCATGATGGGATTCCACAGGCTTGCAATCATGGGACTGACCCCGGAAGGAATGCAGCCATTTGAATTGGACGGAAGCTACGTAATCTGTAACGGAGAAATTTACGGATACGAAAAAATGAAGGAAGAGCTGTCTAAAAAATACAGCTTTAAGAGCGGATCTGACTGTGAGATTCTGCTTCCATTATATAAGGAATACGGAACAAAAATGTTTGATATGCTGGATGCAGAATATGCCTTGGTTATCTACGATGCAGACAGCCAGAGCTTCATTGCAGCCCGTGATCCCATCGGAATTCGTCCTCTTTATTACGGATATGATAAAAAAGGTTCTATAGTATTTGCAAGTGAACCTAAAAATGTGGTAAAATACTGCGAGCGTATAATGCCTTTCCCACCCGGCCATTACTATAAGGACGGGAAATTTGTATGCTACAGAGACATTACAAAGGTAGAAAGCGTTTGTCACGATGACTTGGATACCGTTTGCAGCAAGATTCATGAAAAGCTGGTAGCAGGTGTTGAAAAAAGACTGGTAGCAGATGCAAAGGTCGGATATCTCCTGTCAGGTGGATTGGACTCTTCTTTAGTATGCGCAATTGCAGCCAAGAAGAGCGACAAGCCAATCAGAACCTTTGCAATCGGTATGGAAAAAGACGCAATCGATTTAAAATATGCAAAACAGGTTGCAGATTTTATCGGAAGCGAGCATACTGAAGTATATATGACAAAGCAGCAGGTATTGGATTCTCTGGAGGATGTTATTTATATGCTGGGAACATTTGACATCACCACAATCCGTGCAAGTATGGGCATGTATCTGCTTTGCAAGTGGATTCATGAAAATACAGATATTCGTGTTCTTCTCACCGGTGAAATCTCCGATGAGCTTTTTGGATATAAATACACGGATTTCGCACCATCTGCTGAAGAATTCCAGAAGGAATCCCAAAAGAGGGTTCATGAGCTTCATATGTACGATGTCCTGAGAGCTGATCGTTGCATTTCAACAAACTCTCTGGAAGCAAGAGTACCATTTGGAGATCTGGATTTCGTAAAATATGTAATGTCAGTTGACCCTGAGAAGAAGATGAATGTTTACGGAAAAGGAAAATATCTCCTCAGACATGCATTTGAGGGAGAGTATCTGCCGCATGACATTTTATACAGGGAAAAAGCAGCTTTTTCAGATGCAGTAGGCCATTCTATGGTAGATGATCTGAAGGAATACGCAGAAGGATATTACAGTGACGAAGAATTTGAAGAGAAACGTAAGAAATATACGCATGCCCAGCCGTTTACAAAAGAATCGCTGCTGTATAGAGAAATTTTTGAGAAGTACTATCCGGGACAGGGAGAAATGATTGTTGACTTCTGGATGCCAAACAAGGAGTGGGAAGGATGCAATGTAAATGATCCATCTGCCCGAGTGCTTTCAAACTATGGAGAGAGTGGAAAATAATGATGGATTACAAGCCAAGAAAACTCATCTTGGAAGACGGAACCGAATATACGGGATTTGGATTCGGAAGCTTTTCCGAGAAAAAACTGGAACTGGTGTTTAATACGTCTATGGTAGGGTATCAGGAAATTCTTTCTGATCCCTCCTATACAGATCAGGCAGTCGTTATGACTTATCCGATCATTGGAAACTATGGCATCAATGAAGAAGATTTTGAAACAAAGGTTCCGGGAATCGGTGCCCTGATCGTAAGGG
The DNA here is from genome assembly GCA_963624695.1 of bacterium. GTDB lineage: Bacteria > Bacillota > Clostridia > Lachnospirales > Lachnospiraceae > Alectryocaccobium. The sequence continues at coordinate 6,840 of CAVFRH010000014.1, read as the reverse complement.
ACTATGCGGAAAAGCCTTCGAATTTCCGCTGCAGCCGTACACTGTCTGACTATATGAGCGAGTTTGATATTGCGGGAATCAGCGGACTGGATACCAGAGAAATCACCAGAAAGATTCGTACACACGGAAGCTGCAAGGCTTTGATCACGGATCCTTCAGTGAGCGCAGAAGAAGGAAAAGAAATCCTGAAAAACTGGGACTATGCACATGATCAGGTAAGCAGAGCAAGCTGCAAAAAGAGCTGGGTCAGTGCACCAATAAATGGATGTGCAAAGTACCATGTGGCAGCAATTGACTGTGGAATGAAGCTTAACATTGTAAGATCTTTAAATAAGCTTGGATGTAAGGTAACAGTGCTTCCGTGGAATACAGATCTGAAAACCATCGAGGCTTTGAAACCGGACGGCGTATTTTTGTCAAACGGACCGGGAGATCCAACGGATGTAAAGGAAACAATTGAGCTGGTAAAGAGTCTTCATGGAAAATATCCGATTTTCGGAATTTGCCTGGGACACCAGATCCTGTCCCTTTCCTACGGAGCAGAGACTTACAAGCTGAAATTCGGACATCGCGGTGGAAATCATCCGGTAAAAAATCTGCGCACAGACAAGGTAGAGATTACTTCTCAGAACCATTCTTATGCAGTAAAAGAAGAAAGCCTGAAGGGAAAGGGTCTGGAGGTTACACACATTAACCTTTTGGACAATACCGTTGAAGGCGTTTGCTGTAAGGCAGACAATGCGTTCAGTATACAGTATCATCCGGAGAGCGCCCCGGGACCTCAGGACAGCAGTTACTTGTTTAATGAATTTCTTGATGCAATGAATGGAGGACAGAAAAATGCCTAAGAGAGAAGACCTGAAAAGAATTCTTGTAATAGGATCTGGTCCTATCGTTATCGGTCAGGCAGCAGAATTTGACTATGCCGGAACACAGGCCTGCCTGGCTTTAAAAGAAGAGGGATATCAGGTTATCCTTTGCAATTCCAATCCGGCTACCATTATGACCGATCCGGCAATTGCGGATAAGGTTTATATGGAGCCTTTGACTTTGGAATATATATCCAAAATAATAAGAAAAGAGAGGCCTGATGCCATATTGCCGGGAATCGGCGGGCAGACAGGTCTTAATCTGGCTATGGCTTTGGAGAAGGCAGGCGTTCTTGAAGAGTGCAATGTAGAACTTCTGGGAACCGATTTCCACAGCATTGATCAGGCAGAGGACAGAGAGCTGTTCAAAGAGCTTTGCATTAAGTTGGGAGAGCCGATCCTTCCGTCCATGATCGCTGAGTCCATGGAAGAAGGTATCAGCGCAGCAAGAGAGATCGGATATCCGGTTGTAATCCGCCCGGCATTTACCCTTGGTGGAACTGGTGGCGGTTTTGCAGACGATGAAGCAGAGCTGAAGGAAATTTTGAAAAATGCCTTGAGCCTTTCACCGGTGCATCAGGCATTGATCGAGAAATCCGTAAAGGGTTACAAAGAGATCGAGTACGAAGTAATCCGTGATAGCAATGACACAGCCATTACAATCTGTAACATGGAAAATGTAGATCCGGTCGGCATTCATACAGGAGATTCCGTGGTTGTTTGTCCTTCACAGACTCTGACAAATAAAGAGTATCATATGCTTAGAGACAGTGCATTGAAGATCATTCGTGCATTGAAGATCGAGGGTGGCTGCAACGTTCAGTTCGCTTTGGATCCGAATTCCTTCCAGTACTATCTAATCGAGGTAAATCCGCGTGTTTCCAGATCTTCAGCTCTGGCATCCAAGGCCAGTGGATACCCGATTGCCAGAGTTTCGGCAAAGATCGGTGTTGGATACCGTCTGGATGAAATTCATCTTGCAAATACACTTGCAAGCTTTGAGCCGTCATTGGACTATGTGGTAACAAAAATGGCTCGTTTCCCGTTTGACAAATTTGCGGATGCCAACAACCATCTGGGAACACAGATGAAGGCGACCGGAGAGACCATGAGTGTCGGAAGAACAATGGAGGAAAGCCTTTTAAAGGGCGTTCGTTCTCTGGAAACCGGAGAGTATCATTTGTACAATCCGAAATTCGACGACATGGATACAAACGATATACTGGAGTATATTCAGGAAGGTACAGAGGATCGTGTTTTTGCAATTGCGGAACTGCTTAGACGCAATACCTCCGAGGATGTAATCTTCTATAAAACAAAAATAGACCGTCTTTTCATTCGTGTATTTAAGAACATTGTCATGATGGAAAGAGAAGTAGAGGCAAATAAGGGTGATAGGGAAGTTCTCTACAAAGCAAAGAAGATGGGATTTTCCGATATCGAGATTGCAGTTCTTTGGGATATGACACCGCATCAGGTATTTGATCTGAGAAAGGAATACAACATCTTCCCATCCTACAAGATGATCGATAGCTGTGCTTCTGAGTTTGAAAGTTACATCCCTTATTTCTATTCTACCTATGAAGGAGAAAATGAGTCTCAGATCACAGATCAGAAAAAGATCATTGTACTGGGTTCCGGACCAATCCGAATTGGTCAGGGTGTAGAATTTGACTATTCTACCGTACATGCTGTAAAGACAATCCAGGCTTCCGGTTATCAGGCAATTATCATTAACAATAACCCTGAAACCGTATCTACAGACTATACTACATCCGACAAGCTTTACTTCGAGCCGCTGTGTGTAGAGGATGTCATGAATATCATTGAGCTGGAAAAGCCGGATGGAGTCATTGCAACCTTGGGCGGACAGACAGCAGTCAATCTGGCAGAGCCTCTTCGTGAGTATGGCGTGAAGATTGTCGGAACAGACTGCGATGCAATTGAGAGAGCAGAAAACAGAGATGCCTTTGAAAAGGTTCTGGAGGAGCTCAACATTCCGCAGCCAAAGGGACAGGCAGTAACCAATATCGAAGATGGCGTAAAAGCTGCGAAAGAGATCGGTTATCCGGTACTTGTACGTCCAAGCTTTGTTTTAGGCGGACGTGCAATGCAGATCGTATCAAAAGAAAAAGATCTTTTGAGATATCTGAAGGAAGCTGTAGAGATCGATGAAGATAAGCCGGTATTGGTTGACAAATATATCCGCGGTAAAGAGGTTGAGATTGATGCCGTTTGCGACGGAGTAGATGTATTTGTTCCGGGAATCATGGAACTGGTAGAGCGTACCGGTGTTCATTCCGGTGACTCCATCAGTGTTTATCCGCCTTTCGACATTTCCGATAAGGTAAAGGGAACCATTCTCACTTATGCGAAAAAACTGGGACTTGGAATCGGCATCGTAGGTCTTTTCAATATCCAGTTCATTGTAGATTCCAATGATGACGTTTACATTATTGAGGTAAATCCGAGATCCTCAAGAACAGTGCCATTCCTTTCAAAGGCAACAGGATACCAGTTGGCAGATATTGCAACAAAGGCTATTTTAGGTGTCAGCCTGAAGGAACAGGGAATCTTTACACTTTATCCGAAGGAGCAGAGCAGATGGTATGTAAAGGCTCCGGCCTTCTCTTTCTCAAAGCTGAGAGGAATGGACTCATACCTGTCTCCGGAAATGAAGTCTACCGGAGAGGCAATCGGCTACGACAAAAAGCTGCATAGAGCTCTTTACAAAGCTATGCTTGCTACTGGAATCGAGATCAAGAACTACGGAACCGTGCTGGTAACTTTGGCGGATGAGGACAAGGAAGAGGCACTTCCTCTTGTAAAGAGATTTTATGATCTTGGATTCAATATAGAGGCTACTACAGTTACGGCTGAATTCCTGAAAGAAAGAGGCATTCGTACAAGGCTTCGTCACAAATTAAGTGAGGGAAGTCAGGAAGTATTAGATGTCATTCGCTCCGGTTATGTAAGCTATGTAATCAACACAAGAGCAATTCTTTCCGGTGTACACTACGGAGACGGAGTAGCAATCCGCCAGTGTGCAACAGAAAACAATGTGACAATGTTTACTTCTTTGGATACAGTACGGGTTATTCTGGATGTTCTGGAAGAGCTGACCTTTGAAGTTTCCACTATCGACGATAAAGCCTGAGGATGGATTATGTTTGAAATAGATGACAAAGTAAGAGAAGAATGCGGTGTCTTTGGTGTCTGGGACAAGGAACGCCAAAATGTGGCACAGCAGATTTACTACGGATTGCTGTCACTTCAGCACAGAGGTCAGGAGGCAGCCGGAATTGCCACTTGCAACAGCTATGGAGAGAGAGGAAATCTCTGTCTCTACAAAAATATGGGTCTGGTAACAGAGGTTTTCAATCAGGAAAATCTTGCTAAGATGAAAGGGAATATCGGCATTGGGCACGTTCGGTATTCCACTACCGGAGCCAGCAGCATAGAAAATGCACAGCCTTTGGCCTGCTACTATCAAAAGGGAACTCTGGCCTTGGTTCACAATGGAAACATTGTAAACAGCGAGGCATTAAAGAAGCAGCTTATGCAGGAAGGAATGACCTTCCAGGCAACAACAGATACAGAAGTAATCAAGGTATTGCTGGCAAAGCTTAGGGGAAGTTCTTCTTCGATTGAGGAGGCGGTAAAGAAGCTGGCTCCTATGCTGGCAGGCGGATATGCATTGCTGATCATGAGCCCAAGAAAGCTCATTATGGTGCGTGATCCACTTGGTCTGAAACCCCTTTGTATCGGAAAAACAGAAACCGGATGGGTTGCAGCATCCGAAAGCTGCGCTTTGGATTCCATCGGAGCGGAGTTTATTCGGGACGTCAGACCGGGAGAGATCATAACCATTTCAAAAAATGGAATGGAAAGCGATACCAGCATGTGTTCGGATGCTCCAAAGGCACACTGTGTATTTGAGTATATTTACTTTGCCCGTCTGGATTCCCAGATCGACAATGTAAGCGTATATGGTGCCAGATTTAAAGGTGGCCAGGCATTGGCAAAGGCTTATCCGGTAGAAGCAGACATTGTATCCGGTGTACCGGAATCCGGAATGACAGCAGCAGCAGGATATGCTTATCAGGCAGGGATTCCTTTCGTACATGCATTTCATAAAAACAGCTATATAGGACGAACCTTTATTAAGCCTACCCAGGCGGAAAGAGAGTCTGCTGTTCACATGAAGCTGAATGTTCTTGCAGATGCCGTAAAGGGAAAAAGAATGGTCCTGATCGATGATTCAATTGTCCGTGGAACTACAATTGCAAATCTGATTCGTATGCTGCGGAAGGCAGGAGCACTGGAGGTACATGTCAGAATTTGTTCTCCGCCATTCCTTTATCCATGCTACTACGGAACCGATGTTCCGGACAACAACAGTCTGATCGCAAAGAAGATGTCTGTAGAGGAAATCTGTGAAAGCATAGGAGCGGATTCCCTCGGATATATGAGATTAGAGGATCTGGAGGAGATGACAGGAGATTTGCAGCTTTGTAAATCTTGCTTTGACGGGAATTATCCAACAGAGGTTTGACAATAGAAAACCTGTCGCTGTTTTTATGCGGCAGGTTTTTTCGTGCAAAAAATAGAAGAGAAAAGGGAAGTTGGAGATGGCAGAAAAAGAAAATCGCTGTAAAATCGCGCGTCGCTGTGGTGGATGCAAATATCAGGGGGTAGAATACCGAAAGCAGCTGAAAAGAAAACAGGATTATATAGATGGACTGCTGGGAAGTTTTGGAAAACCGGAAAAAATCATCGGAATGGAGAATCCTTTTTACTATCGAAATAAGGTTCACCATGCCTTTACAAAGGATCGCAGCGGAAACATTATATCCGGACCATATGAAGCAGGGTCTCACTGGATATTGCAGTCGGACAATTGCCTGATTGAAGATCGGGAGAGCCAGGAGATTATGCATGGGATAAGAGGACTGATGAAGCGTCTTCGGGTTCGTCCCTACAACGAAGACAGCGGATACGGAACCCTAAGACACGTTTTGATTCGAAAAGGATTTCAAAGCGGTCAGATCATGGTAGTTCTGGTAATTGGCAGCGACCGTTTTCCGGCGGAAAAAGCATTTGTCAGGGAACTTTTAAAGCTTTCTTCGAAAATAAAAACAGTGGTTTTAAATTACAACGGGAAAAAGACCAGCATGATTTTAGGAGAAAGAGAAAAGGTATTGTATGGACCCGGCTATATTTATGATGAGCTTTGCGGGAAAAAATTCCGTATTTCTTCAAAATCCTTTTATCAGGTGAATCCGGTACAGACAGAGATTTTATATAAGCTTGCAGTGCAATATGCAGGACTCACAGGCTGCGAAAGGGTATTTGATGCTTACTGCGGAGTGGGTACCATTGGTTTGGTAGCATCCGAGAAAGCAGGAGAGGTAATCGGAGTAGAGCTGAATGAAGATGCAGTTCGGGATGCAAAGATCAATGCTAGAGAAAATAAAATCGAAACGGCAAAATTTTATCAGGGTGATGCCGGAGCCTTTATGAACAAAATGGCTTCCAAAAAAGAAAAGGTGGATGTTGTATTCATGGATCCTCCAAGAAGTGGAAGCAGTATTAAATTTATGGATGCTGTTGTCCGCTTAAGATCGGAAAAGGTCGTTTACATTTCCTGCGGTCCGGAAAGTCTAGCAAGGGATCTTCGCTATTTCAGAGGAAATGGTTATAAAATAGAAAAAATACAGCCTGTGGATATGTTCCCCTTTACCGAGCATTTAGAAACGATTGTTCTTCTTTCCAAGAGAAAAATTGATTCAAAAAGATAAAGAAGTGCCTAAAATGCAGTATCGAAAAAAATTCAGATATTCTATGAAGAGAAGGAAGCGTCGCAGTAACTAACGATTTAGAAAATCGCTACTGCGACGCTTCTTTTTTCACACTTTCATAAATAAAATCCTTTCGCTTGTTGTAGGCGGAAACCCACTTCCCTTGGGAG
>CAVFRH010000013.1:0-35435 GCA_963624695.1 bacterium | reverse complement strand
ATAAGGGATATTGTGGTAAATCAATTGTTCCTCAAAGAGACGCGACTGTGCATTTGTTCGATAAAGAATTGCAAAGGAATTGTATTTTTCTCCGGCAGCCCTTTTTTCGATTTCTCCCACCACACCTCTTGCTTCATTCTGTGCGCTTTGATAGTGATGTTTATAAATCGGTGTTCCGCTTTCCCTGGCTGTCCACAAGGTTTTTTCTTTTCTCTGTGTATTATTTTTTATAACACTGTTTGCACCATTTAAAATATTTCCGGTAGAACGGTAGTTTTGTTCCAGCTTTACAATTTTCGCATTTTTAAATGTCTTTTCAAAATCAAGAATGTTGCGAATATCCGCTCCCCTAAATTTGTATATGGACTGATCATCGTCTCCCACCACACACAAATTTCTGTACTTTGAAGCCAATAATTCAATTAACTTGAACTGTACTGCGTTTGTATCCTGGTATTCGTCTACCATAATGTAGCGAAGCCGCTCCTGATAAGAATCCAGCACCTCTACTTCACGTTCGAACAGCTCAACTGTTTTAATCAGAAGATCATCAAAATCCAGCGCATTGTTTCTCTGCATTGCTTCTTCGTAAGCTCTGTAAACCTTTGCATTCATCTCATCTTCCGGGTTACATGCATCCTCTTCCATATTTCGTACGGAAATCATGCTGTTTTTTGCCGAAGAAATAATATACTGGAAACGCTTTGGTGGATATTTTTTGCTGTCGATCTTCATATCTGAAACAATCGTTTTTAACAGCTGTTTTGTATCATCTGTGTCATAAATGGAAAAACTGCTGCTGTAACCAAGTCTGTCAATAAATCGTCTTAAGATTCTTGCACATGCGGAATGAAAGGTCGAAACCCAGACTGCCTCTGCTCCGAATCCGGCAATGGAATTCACCCTCTCCCGCATTTCTGTCGCTGCCTTATTGGTGAAGGTAATCGCCATAATATTCCACGGACTAACACCTTTTTCCTGCATCAGATAGGCAATCCTGTGGGTAAGCACCCTTGTTTTTCCGGATCCCGCCCCGGCAATAATAAGTAAGGGACCTTCTGTACACTGAACAGCCTCTAACTGTTTTTCATTTAATAAAGCGGAAAAATCCATTTTCCCTCCATAATAGAAAAAGGTGATACAAAAGATTCCCTTTTGTATCACCCCTAGTAGTTTCTGAATCTTTATTACTTAAGAGTAACTTTAGCGCCTTCAGCCTCAAGTTTTGTCTTGATCTCATCAGCCTCTGCCTTAGCAGCTGCCTCTTTAACGATCTTCGGAGCACCGTCAACGACGTCTTTTGCTTCCTTAAGTCCAAGTCCGGTAACCTCACGAACAACTTTGATAACTTTAACTTTGTTTGGTCCAACTTCTGTAAGCTCTACGTCGAACTCAGTCTTCTCCTCAGCTGCCTCTCCAGCACCTGCTGCAGGTCCTGCTACAACAACGCCTGCTGCTGCAGAAACGCCAAACTCTTCCTCACAAGCTTTTACTAACTCGTTAAGCTCTAATACTGATAACTCTTTGATAGCTTCGATAAACTCAGCTGTTGTTAACTTTGCCATTATATTTTCCTCCATTATTTGATATTTTCATAAATTATGCTGCTTTAAGCAGCTTTGCAGAAATTATTCTGCTGCCGGTGCTTCTGCAGTCTCGCCGTCTTTCTCTGCGATCTGTTTGATAACACGAGCGAAGTTTGCGATTGGGGACTGCATGCTTCCAAGAAGTCTTCCAAGAAGAACCTCTCTGGACGGTACTTCTGCAAGTGCCTGAACTCCAGCCTGATCGTAATAACTTCCTTCAATCACACCAGCTACTAACTCTAACTGTGGATTTTTCTTTGCAAACTCTGCTAAAATACGAGCCGGTGCAGTTGCATCATCCTTAGATACTGCAAGTGCATTTGTGCTCTCAAGATGATTGTCGAGTGCTTCACAAGGTGTTCCCTCGAATGCAAGCTTCATCATTGTATTTTTGTAGACTTTGTAAGTGACACCAGCTTCTCTTAATGTTTTACGAAGCTGAGTATCCTGTGCTACTGTAAGTCCGCTGTAGTTTACTAATACAACTGCGTCAGCATCAGTGATCACATTTGCAATTTCCTCTACAACTGGCTTTTTCATCTCAATCTTTGCCATGAAACAGTGCTCCTCCTTATTTTATTTTGCGGCACGCTTCATATAAAAAGCCCTGTTCAACCGAACAGGGCATGAAATTCTTTCTAAAGAATGTTCATCCTCGGCAGGCGAAATACTTACGACCTAATGGTCACCTGCTGTCTTCGGCGTGACACGGTTTCTTTTATACCATAGTTTTTACATGATGTCAATATTTTTTATTTACATTTTATCCTCCGGACTGCTTCCATCTGTATCGATCACATCGGAGAAGTTATCCTCCTCTTTTGCCTGAACACTCTCTATTTCCGGCTCTTCTTCCTGTATCTCTACCTTTGTTGCAGTCAGCATCTCTGCCGGTCTTTCCAGGATTTCCATAAATTCTTCACCTGTTATGGTTTCCTTTTCATAGAGGTACTTTGCGATTTCATGAAGCCGGATCATATTGTCCTGCAAAAGCTTCTTTGCCTTTGCATACTGCTCTTCTACAATCGATACAACCAGTTCATCAATCTTTCCGGATGTACTGTCTGCGCAGGCCAATGAAGTATCTCCGCCAAGGTAACGGTTGTTTAACGTTTCCATTGCTACCATACCGAACTCATCTGTCATACCAAAGCGTGTAACCATAGCTCTTGCCAGTTTTGTTGCTTGCTCTATGTCATTGGCAGCACCTGTAGTGATTGATTTAAATACCAGCTCCTCTGCCACTCGTCCGCCTGTAAAGGTTGCGATACGGTTCTGGAGCTCCTCTTTGCTCATAAGGTTATGCTCCCCTTCGTCAACCTGCATAGTATAGCCAAGTGCTCCAGAGGTTCGCGGTATAATTGTGATCTTTGTGACTGGTGCCGTATGATTTTGAAGTGCTGCTACCAGAGCATGTCCAACTTCATGGTAGGAAACCACAAGTTTTTCTTTATCTGTAAGAATTTTATTTTTCTTCTGATAACCTGCAATAACGACCTCTACGCTTTCTTCCAGGTCGTTTTGTACCACAAATTTTCTTCCGTCACGAACCGCACGAAGAGCTGCTTCATTAATCATATTTGCAAGCTCTGCTCCGCTGGCACCGGATGCCATTCTGGCTATTACATTAAAATCAACATTATCGCTTATTTTAATGTTTTTTGCATGAAGCTTCAGGATTTCTTCTCTTCCCTGCAAATCCGGCAGTTCTACCGGAATTCGTCTATCAAAACGTCCGGGTCTTAACAATGCAGGATCCAGAGAATCCGGTCTGTTGGTTGCAGCCAATATCATAACTCCCTTTCGGCCATCAAATCCGTCCATCTCTGCCAACAGCTGATTTAAGGTCTGCTCTCTTTCGTCATTTCCTGAAAATCCGCTTCCGTCTCTCTTTTTTCCTACTGTATCTATTTCATCTATAAAAACGATACATGGTGCTTTTTCATCTGCCTGCTTAAAGAGATCTCGCACCTTTGCTGCTCCCATTCCTACAAACATCTCTACAAATTCAGAACCTGAAATAGAAAAGAAAGGTACATTTGCCTCACCTGCTACCGCCTTTGCCAAAAGTGTTTTACCTGTTCCAGGAGGACCTACCAGCAAAGCTCCCTTTGGCATTTTTGCACCGATTTCAGTGTATTTTTTCGGATTATGCAAAAAGTCAACAATTTCTGTCAACAGTTCCTTTGCTTCATCTTCTCCTGCAACATCTTTGAACTTTATTCCGGTTTTTGACTGTACATAAATCTTGGCATTGCTTTTTCCAAAACTCATAGCACCGCCGATTCCACCGCCGCCTCCTACTTTTGAAGCCAGTGAATTCATCAGTACTCTTCCAAGTATAAAAATGATCACAAACGGGATTACCCAACTCAAAATAACACTTAGAATCGGGTTCATCTGCTCTACAATCGGACTGGAAAATTCTGTCAGGCCGGACTGTAAAAGTCTGTCCGTCAACTGGTAGTCATCCATCAGTCCTGTTTTGTAGTACTTCTCCGGATCTGATTTGTCCCCGAATGTAATTACGGAATTGGATCGGTCTACCTCTACCTCACTTATTTCATCGTTTTCCAGCATGCTGATAAAAGTTCCGTATCCAACTTCTGTAACAGAAGCACTTCGTGCATTTGGAATAATTACGAAATTCAGCACCAGAATAACGGTAAGTGCTATCAGATAGTAGACCATCAAAGGTATTTTTTTCTTTGGTGTTTTCTTTTTCATTTAAAAGCTCCTTAATGTATCTGTCTCTTCCTCACCTGTATTTTCAACTTTTATAATTTTAATAAAATAGCTTCCCACACCGGCTGTAACTTCTACTCTTTCTCCCGCCTTGTGTCCCATAAGAGCAGCCCCGATTGGTGACTCCGGTGTTATGCGGCCCTCTAATGAATTTCCGCGAACTGTTGTCACGATCTTGTACTCTTCTGTTTCATCATCCTCTTCAAAAAGTACCGTTACTCTCTTGTTTAAACCCACTTCATCGTCAGCGGAATGATCTTCCACAACGTGAGCTGTTTTTATCATATTTTCAAGATAACGGATTCTGCTTTCGTTTTGATTCTTTGCTTTTTTTGCTGCATAATATTCAAAGTTTTCGCTAAGGTCTCCCTGTGCCCTGGCTTCCTTTACTGCTTCAATTGCTTCTTTTCTTACAACCAGCTTTCGATGCTCTATTTCCTCCTGCATCTTTTCGATATCACTTTTGGTCAGATTATCGTGCATTGCTCTTCCTCCCCTTTTATTTTAGAAGCATAACACTCTGTACAATTATTTCAAATAAAAATTGTATAAATTTTCCGGATACATAACAACATAAAAAGGAAGCGGACGCATCCGCTTCTTTTTAATCCGGAAAGTTTTTCTTAAGATATACAGCTACGAAAATAAAATCTGCAACTACTATGATAATCCCGATTATATTGTAAGCCGGATAGGTATATCCGACCGCAGCCATTAGAAACTCATTGATCGTAAGGATCAGGCAAAAGATACCAATTGCTCTTTGAAATCTACGTTCTTCCTCTTTATTTCTTTTTTTTCGTTGATTTCTGTTTCCATCAAAAAGATCCATCACTACCTTTCCCTTGCCCAAAAAGAACAGGACTGTAAGTATAGCAAGAATCGTTCCAAACACAAGACTAAACTCAACACTAAACATGTTTTTCTCCTATTATAATTCTTTGCACATCAATAAAGCATCTTCTACCGGTTCTGTATAATACCCTTTTCGTACTCCAACCTGCTGAAATAATTTTTTTTCATATAATCTGACCGCTGCTTCATTGCTGGCTCTTACTTCCAAAAAAATCTTTTTCAGTTCAAAGCTCCTTGCCTTGTCCAGCAAGCCCTCCAGCAAACTGTTTCCTATGCCTTTTTGTCTTCTGGTCTTCGATACAGAAACATTTGTAATGTCTCCTTCATCCGCCGCTGATATCAGTCCGGCATATCCTAAAATCTTTCCGTTTTCTTCCGCTACCAAAAAAGCGGTTCCTTCTCTTATCATAAAGGAAAAAAATCCATTTGCATCCCAGGGAACAGAGAAATTTTCTTTTTCTATAGCCAGCACATTTTCCAGATCATCTATTTGCATTTCCCGAATTTCAACCATTGTTCTTCTCTAATCTTTCTCTTTCTGCCTGTGAAAGTCTCAAATATTCCGGTCTATGCATATCCGAATCCACCATTTCTCCCTTTGCTGCATATTCCAGGGCCAATATTCCAAGTGCCGCTGCCCTCTGCCTGTTCATAAAAGCGGGAGCCTTACTATAAGAAAGCTGCAGTATTTCCTTAAGGGTCTGCTCATATACCGGTACTCCGTCTCCTAAAAAGATCACATCTTTTCCGAGGGCATTCAACCCTGCTGCAAGCTCTTCGATTGGAAGCGGTGCATCTTCCCATACTCTCTTAAACTGGTCATTTTCCCATGAAAATAAAGCTGTGTATACCTGATTTCTTCTTGCATCCATTATGGGACAAACCAGTTTTTCTGCTCCAAAGCATTGGTAGGCCATTGCTTCGAGGGAAGAAATTTCTATGATGGGTTTTTCCAAGGCAAGGGCTATTCCCTTTGCCGTTGCACTTCCAATTCGAAGACCGGTAAAGGATCCGGGCCCCTTAGAAACTGCTACCGCATCGATCTGATTCATCTCTAATCCTAAAATGTCCTTCAGCTGATCAATCATTGGAAGCAGTGTCTGCGAATGTGTTTTTTTATTGTTCACGTTAAATTCAGCTAATATTCTGTCTTCCTCTACAAGTGCTGCAGAAGCTACCAGCCCTGAGCTGTCAATTGCAAGAATTTTCATTTTCCATACCTTCTATCAAAATTTCCCTGTGATCAAAATCGCAGCTGCTGTCTTTTCGAATTTTCACTCTGATTATTTTTTCCGGAAGTATATCCTCTATAAGGCTTGCCCATTCGATCATGCAAACCCCTTCCCCAAAAAGATAATCTTCAAAACCTATCTCGTACATTTCCTCCGGATCTGCTACCCGGTAAGCATCAAAATGGTAAAAGGGAATTCGCCCGGACTGGTATTCCTGTACAATGGTAAATGTGGGGCTCGTAATTGCTTCTTCTACTCCAAGCCCTTCTGCAAATCCCTTTGCAAAAACAGTTTTTCCAACTCCAAGTTCTCCGTCTAAGGTAAATATCTGACCCGGTCTTGCTTTTTCTCCAAGACTTTTTCCGATCGAGAAGGTTTCCTCTCTTCCTTTGCTTTCTATATACACTTGCTCTCCTCACTTCCCTCTACATCGTTACTAATTTAGCATAAAATCCGCCCAGTCGCAAGGACTTGCAGAGGAAAGCAAAATCATATATACTGACTGGCAGAATTCAAATTAGAAAGAGGTATCTTTTATGGCAAATCCAATCGTAACCATCACCATGGAAAACGGTGATATCATGAAAGCAGAATTGTATCCTGAAATTGCACCGAATACGGTAAATAATTTTATCAGCCTTGTAAAAAAAGGCTTTTATGACGGACTGATCTTCCACCGTGTAATTTACGGTTTTATGATCCAGGGTGGATGTCCGGAAGGCAGCGGAATGGGTGGTCCAGGCTACTGCATCAAAGGTGAATTTTCTCAAAACGGTTTTAAAAACGATCTTCAACACACACCTGGAGTACTTTCCATGGCACGTGCTATGGCTCCAAATTCAGCTGGCAGCCAGTTCTTTATCATGCATAAAACCTCTCCTCATTTAGATGGAAACTACGCTGCCTTCGGAAAGGTAATTGAAGGACTTGATGTAGTAAATAAAATTGCAGAAGTAAAAACAGACTATAGTGATCGTCCAAGAGAAGAGCAGAAAATCAAATCTATGACAGTAGATACCCAGGGTGTTGACTACCCGGAACCAGAAAAATGCTGATTTTTTCATACGATTCACTTTCACACTAACGTGTGTCCCCACAGGGCCTTCCTCTGGCAGCTCCTTACGGATGCATGGCAACGAAAAGCGGACTTCTTTGATGGAAGTCCGCTTTTGTTTTAACTTTGTTCCTCTGGAACAACTTCTTCTCCTGTATCCTCCGGTATTTCCGTCGGTTCCGGTGTCGGCGTCACTGTCTCTTCCGGTGTTTCTGTCGGTTCCGGTGTCGGTGTCGGTGTTGGTGTTTGTGTCGGTGTCGGTGTCCAGACCGGAGTCGGTTCCGGCACATGCTGTGTACATCTTTGTGTCGGCACATTTGACTTTGCAAAATATTCTGTCATTGTTGGACAGCCTGCGCCTGCTAAAAGACCTGTCTCACTGCAGATTGTAACCGCTGTTACACTGTCTGGCACCTCAAATTCCTTATTTTCCAGTCCTTTTTCTTCGTGAATACGGGTCATGACCTTGTTCCAGAGTGTCTTATGATAATTTCTCTGATCCTCCGGAAGTTCTGCACTTACGTCGTATCCTGCCCAGATTGCAGCCGTATAATAAGGTGTAAAGCCTGCGAAAACCAAATCTCTGTAGGATGATGTCGTTCCTGTCTTACCTGCAAGATTCATCCCGGATATCTGGAAGTCCGTTCCTGTACCATAATTTACAACATCCTGCATAACACTTGTCAGCAGATAAGCTGTCGAATCACTGAATACTTCTGTCTTTTCCGGATTGTTCTCCAATATGACATTCCCATACTGATCCGTAACCTTGGTATAAAATACCGGCTTTATATAAGTTCCCTGGTTTGCAATCGCCGCATATGCGCCGGCCAGCTCCAAAGTACTTACACCGTTTGTAATACCGCCCAGTGCCAAAGGCTGCGTAACATCCCAAGCCGTATCGTCTACAAGCTGCGTGAAGCCCAGCTTTTCAAGATAATTAAATCCAACCTGTGGCGTTATTTCTGTCAGAACTTTAACCGCCACTATGTTGTAGGATTGTTCAATTGCAGTACGAATGGTTACATTTCCATGGTATGAATCGTCCGCATTGTGTACCGGTGTCCCATCTGAATAATTATACGGTTCATCTGCTTCTACTGTAGCAAGGGTTATGTCTCCCTTCTCTATCGCAGGACCATATGTGGACAATATTTTAAAGGTAGAACCCGGCTGTCTGTAGGAATCCGTCGCTCTGTTCAATACAAGGCTGGCTGTTTTCTTTCCTCTTCCACCAATGATTCCCTTTACATATCCTGTAGTCTGATCCATGACCACCATGGCTGCCTGAGGCTGAAGTGTTGCAGAAAAACGCTCTGCAACAATTGTATCCCCTTCCGTGAGGATAGCCAGCTTATACTGATCTACATAGGATTGAGCCTCTTCCTCACTGTCAAAAACAAGATCAAAGGAAGAATCCACATTTGACCGGAAGTAGCTCTGCATCATCTCCCTACTATAATTTTCTCTTTCTCCATTTGCATGATCTACGGTCAAAGCCCAGTCCAGCACATAAGACGTTCCTTCCGGATAGTTCTCTTCATTTTCAAATTCTTCTTCCATGATATTTTGAATCTGAGAGTCCATTGTTGTGTAAATACGCAGTCCACCACTGTACAATGCATTTTGTGCCTGAACCTCTGTATAGCCCACTTTTTCCATCAAATCCGTCTTTACCTGATCGATCAAGGTATCTACAAAGTAAGAATAAGGCTCCACCTCAGAGGATGTACTTTCATCATGCTCGGATATTCTGGAGTAAACATCATCTGCCAATGCCTCATCCAGCTCCTCCTGGGTAATATAACCCTGTTCATACATATACTGCAAAACCGTCTGCTGTCTTTCCTGATTGTATTCCGGATGCCGAATTGGATTGTACTTTGTCGGATTTTGCGGAATTGCCGCAAGGACAGCACATTCTGAAAGCGTAAGATCACTTACATCTTTCCCAAAATATTTTTGAGAAGCCGTCTGCACCCCGTAGGTTCCAGAGCCGAAATTGACTGTATTCAGATAGTTTTCCAATATAACGGACTTTGTATCCTCACCGGAAGCAGTCAGATACTCTTCCAACTGCACTGCCAGATGCTGCTCCTGGATTTTTCGCTTAATACGTTCTATTTTGGATTCGCTGGTCCAATTGGTAAATACGTTATTTTTTATCAGCTGCTGTGTAATGGTGCTGGCTCCCTCTGTTCTCGAAAAGCCGGAACTAATCGCTACAGCTGCTGCTCTGAGCATTCCTACAGCATCCACTCCATTATGTTCATAAAACCTGGAATCTTCGATTGCTACTATGGCATGCTGCATATTCAATGGAATCTCGTCTATGGAAACAGATATTCGATTTCCATCTGCCGAGTTAAGCTGCTGCAACTGATTTCCCTCTGTATCATATATAAAGGTTGCATAGCCGGATGGCATAATGTTTACATCTGAAATCGACGGCGTTCCGTCCATGATTCCATTGTAAACTCCCAGTACAAGACTAAACACTACAATCACAGCTGTTACAACAATCCCCAAGATAATCTTTATTGACAGAGTTCCTGCCAGATTTTTCACTCTGGACTGTCTGGATTCTATATTGTCGATTTTTTCCTGCAGACTCATTCTGCCAAAATTCATAGAAGTGCCTCCTTGAATTACATACGAAAGTAGTATATCATTTTTCCAGTAACAGTAAAAGACTTTTATGAGGTAGTTTTTATGGCAGAAAGCTTTCAGACCATTTCCGATCTGTATCAGGCAGAAATTGTTGAAAAAAAATCACGCTTTATCGCAACCCTTGCTCCGGTAAGCACTCCGGAGCATGCCGTAGATTTTATAAAAGAAATGAAGAAAAAATATTGGGATGCAAGGCACAACTGTTCCGCATACATACTTGGAACAAAGCAGCAGGTTATGCATTCCTCCGATGACGGGGAGCCATCCGGAACCGCTGGGAAACCCATTTTAAGTGTTCTTTCTGGGCACAATCTCTACAATGTTGTTGCCGTTGTAACCCGCTATTTTGGCGGAACTCTTCTTGGAACCGGTGGTCTTGTAAGGGCATATTCCCGCTCAGTGGAAGAATGTATTTCAAATGCTGTTCTTAAAAAAATGATTTTTGCAAGTCAAATTCAAATAAACTGCAGCTACAACGATGTCGGAAAGCTCCAGTATATGTTTGCCCAGAACGATGTCACTCTTCTTTCTTCTGAATACAGTGACTCTGTTCGTTTTCAGCTTCTGATTCCGGCCGAAAAAGAAACCAGCTTCCTAAAGGCTCTTACAGAGGCAACTCAAAGTAAAGCTCTTGCAGAAGTTATAAAAAAAGATTTCTTTGAACTATAATTTTACTCGAAAAAAGCAGCCATCTGAAACGGCTGCTTTCTTCTTTTTAATTTTCTCTTCTTCGATTGGTCAGATTTTCCTGAACTCTTCTGTAAAGCTCCTTCGCTGCATTGTAACCCATATTGCGCTGTCTGTGATTTAAGGCTGCTGTTTCCAGAATAATTGCGAGATTTCGTCCCGGTCTGATTGGAATGGTCAGCTTCGGAACCTTAATATCCATATACTCTGTATACTCATCTTCTAGTCCAAGGCGATCGTATTCTTTGTCTTTCTGCCACTCAACCAGATCCACAACAATGCCAACCTGATGATACTCTTCAATACCTTCAATACCATAAAGAGCCTTTACATCAATAATACCGATTCCTCGCAGCTCAATAAAATGTCTTGTAATCGATGGAGACGTTCCGATAAGGGTAACATCATCCACTTTTTTCAATTCTACAACGTCATCACTTACAAGGCGGTGGCCTCTTCGAATCAATTCCAGTGCTGCTTCGCTCTTACCGATGCCGCTTTCCCCTGTAATCAGAACTCCCTCGCCAAATACGTCAACCAATACACCGTGAATTGAAATCATCGGTGCCAATTCTACACGCAGCCAACGAATCAAATCTGCTGTCAGCTCAGATGTTGTGCTACCGATTCCAAGAAGCGGTACTCCGTATTTTGATGCTACATTAATCAGAGCTTCTTCCGGTTCGTTTCCTGCCGCATAGATAATGCATGGCACATTTGTAGAGCAGAGTCGTTCAAAAGAAGCAATTCTTTCTTCTGTTGAAAGGCTCATAAGATAATCATTTTCGACGTTTCCTATAATTTGCACTCTTTCCGGTGTATAATTGGCATAAAAACCGGTCAACTGAAGAGCCGGTCTGTTGATTTCCGTCAAGGTAACTACCTTTTTTGAAATATCGACAGTCGGTGTGATATTTTTCAGTCTCATAGCCTCAATCATTTTTTCGAGTTTAACGCCATTGTTTCGTTCCATGCATTTCCTCCCTTATCAACTCTTTTTCTTTTCGTGAAAAAAATCATATACAGCCTGGGCAGAAGCACGATTCATGCTATCCAGCTTCAAAAGTTCCTCTACCTTGGCATTTTGAATCTGCTCTATATTTTCGAAGGCACTCATTAACTCCTTCTTGCGCTTTTCTCCGATGGTTGGAATATCGTCTAATACCGAATGAATCTGTCCTTTACTTCGCAGCAATCTGTGATAGTTTATTGCAAATCTGTGTACTTCATCCTGAATTCTGGTCAAAAGTCTGAAACATTCAGATTCTTTTGGAAAAAGTATTTCCTGATTTTGATAATATAAGCCCCTGGTCCTGTGTTTATCATCTTTTACCATACCTGCCACAGGAACTTGCAAGCCAAGTTCATCTAAAACCCTCAGGCAGACATTCACCTGTCCCTTTCCGCCATCCATCAAGATCAGGTCTGGGAGTCTTGCAAAGCCTTTGCTTTCGTTTAGAGCACGCTGAAATCTTCTCGTAAGAACCTCTTCCATGCTGGCATAATCATCGGGGCCGGAAACGGTTTTTATTCGGAATTTACGGTAATCGCCACGCTTCGGAATTCCCTGCTCATATACTATCATAGAACCAACACTTTGGAAACCACTGATGTTTGAAATATCGTAGGACTCTATTCTGGAGAGCTGCGGCAATGTCAAGAGTTCTGACAGTTCTTTCATTGCACCTAAAGTGGCAGCTTCCTCTTTTTTCAGCCGCTCTATATCCTGGTCTAATACCAGCTGTGCGTTCCTTTCTGCCAGTGCAACCAGTTTTTCTTTTTTTCCCTTCTGTGGTACCAGAATTCGAACTTTTCCACCTCTTTTTTCTCCAAGCCATTCCTCCAGAATTTCAGCATCCTCAATTTCTTCCGAAAGCATGATTTCCCTTGGTATAAATGGTGTTCCACAATAAAATTGCTGTAAAAAGCTTCTTAATACTTCTCCTCTTCCCTCTTGAGAATCCACCTGCAAATGATAGTGTTCTCTTCCGATTAGTTTTCCGTCCCGCACAAAAAAGATCTGTGCAATCGCTTCTGTGTTTTCCGAAGCAGCAGCTATGATGTCCCTGTCATCTCCGGAACTCATGGTTGCCTTTTGATTTTCTCCGATATGTTTCACACTTTTTATCAGTTCCCGATACTGAATTGCTTCTTCGAACTTCATTTTTTCCGATGCCTGCTGCATTTTTTCGGTAAGAGAATGCAAAATTTCCCGATAATTTCCATTTAGAAAATCAAGTGCTTTTTTTACTCCATCTTTGTAATTTTCCTCTGTGATCATCGACCTGCAGGGTGCATCACACTGATGAATATGATAATACAAACAAGGGCGCTCTAATAAAAGATCGCCCTCTAATTTGTAATTACATGCTCTTATTCGAAATAACTTTCGTAAAAGCTCAATTATTTCTTTTACCGCAGCCGCATTGCTATAAGGACCAAAATACTTGGAACGATCCTTTTTCATGCGTCTTGCCATCAAAATCCTCGGATATTTTTCCTGCACCGTTACCTGGATAAAAGGATATGCCTTGTCATCCATCAAAAGAGTATTGTACTTCGGCCTATATTCCTTGATCAGATTGCATTCCAGTACCAATGCCTCCAGTTCGGAATCAACTACGATGTATTCAAAGCGTTCTATATGCGGCACCATTTTTTTTATTTTAGGACTTTTATTTTTGTCACTTTGAAAATATTGCCGTACTCTATTTCGCAAATTGACGGCCTTGCCCACATAAATCACTTCATCCGAAGCATCATGCATCAAATATACCCCAGGACTTTTGGGAAGCTTTTTTAATTCCTCTTCGATACAGAAGGACATTTCTTTACTCCTGCTCTATGCCTTTTTCACCAGTAGTTTCACAAGGACTCATTGCTTCATCCTCTTCTGCCTGCTCTGATAACTCTTCGCTTTCTTCCATATTTCTCTCTTCTAAGGTTTTATGGTAAATTTCCATAAATTCCTTTCCGCTGATTGTTTCTTTTTCAATCAGGTAAGAAGCCAGCTTATCCAGGATATCTCTGTTTTGTGAGAGCATTTCTTTTGCTTTTTCATAGGCCTCACTGAGCATTTTCATTACTTCATGATCAACCTCTGTTGCAGTAGCATCTCCACAATTGAGATAAGTTTTTCCGTCCAGGTATTGATTTTCCTGTTTTTCCAGACCCATCAATCCAAATTTTTCAGACATACCATACTGGGTGATCATGGATCTGCAAAGCTTTGTTGCCTTTTCAATATCATTTGCTGCACCGGTAGTAACATTTTGGAATACAAGCTCCTCTGCAGCACGACCGCCTAAAAAGCCGATGATCATCGCTTCCAGTTCGGATTTTGTATTCAAATATTTTTCTTCCTCCGGAACCTGCATCACATATCCAAGTGCACCCATGGTTCTTGGAACAATGGTTATCTTCTGCACAGGTTCTGCATCTTTTTGCAAAGCTGAAATCAAAGCATGACCGATTTCATGATAGGAAACGATTTTCCTCTCCTCCTGACTGAGGATTCGGTCTTTCTTTTCTTTTCCTACAAGGACGACTTCTACTGACTCAAACAAGTCTTTCTGACTTACCGCACTTCTTCCGTTCTTTACTGCAAGAATTGCTGCTTCATTGATCATATTTGCAAGATCTGCGCCTACCACACCGGATGTTGCAAGTGCAATTTCCTTCAAATCTACTGTTTCATCCAACGATACTTTACTGGAATGTACCTTCAGGATTTCGATTCTTCCCTTCAGATCCGGTCTCTCCACTACCACTCTTCTGTCAAAACGGCCTGGACGAAGAAGTGCAGGATCAAGGATCTCCGGGCGGTTTGTTGCCCCTAAAATCAAAATTGCCTTTGAGCTGTCGAATCCATCCATTTCAGCCAGAAGCTGATTCAGTGTCTGTTCCCTTTCATCATTTCCTCCAAAACGCGAATCCCTTGTTTTTCCGATTGCATCGATCTCATCTATGAAAATAATGCAAGGTGCCTGCTTTTTGGCTTCTTCGAACAAATCTCTGACTCTGGAAGCTCCAACACCTACAAACATTTCAACGAACTCTGATCCGGAAAGAGAAAAGAAAGGTACATGAGCCTCTCCTGCTACAGCCTTTGCCAGCAGGGTCTTACCGGTTCCGGGAGGTCCTACAAGCAAAGCTCCTTTCGGAAGTTTTGCACCGATTTTAGAATAGTTTTCCGGATTATGAAGAAAATCTACCATTTCCTGAAGCGATTCCTTTGCCTCATCTTCTCCTGCTACATCTGAAAAGCTGATTCCGGTATCCTGCTGTACATAGGACTTCGCCTTGCTCTTTCCTATGCCCATAACGCCGCCTCCACTTTTTTTCATGATCATATTCAGGAATACAATAAATATGATCAAAGGAAGAACGATGCTTGCGATGGAATACAATACGGAAGCCAGAACGGACTCGCTCTTTTTCTCATATGTAATGTTTTTATCTGACAACAGTTCGATCAGGCCATTTTCATCACCCACCAGATTTGTCCGATAAACTTTCTTTTCGGAAGTGTTTTTATCGTCTGTGGCTTCGATATTCAGCACTCCGCTTTCTATCTCAACCTTTTCTACTCTGTTTTCATTTACCATCGTCACGAATTCATCGTAACTGATTTCACTGGAGCTGGCGCTTACTCCTCTGCTTGCGATCAGCCCATAAGCACAAAGCCCAATGATGATAATCAAAAGTACAGCCATTAAGCTGTTCTTCTTATTTCCATTGTCGTTATTTTTTTCTTTCTTGTCTTTGTTATCCAATTTAATTTACTCTCAGTTTCTGTTTTCTATTTTTCCATATCATCCAATTCTTTTACTTCTTTTCCATCTGCCTTATCGATCATAAGATCATAAAGATTTTCGGAATCCGGAAATACTTCGTAAAAAATTTCTCTAGATGCCCTTGCCAGCATCTCAAAGGAATCACTTTCAATTTCTCTTGGAATGGTATGGGTTATGTTGACCATATCAAAGCAGATTTTTCGGATCAGCTTTCCTTTTTTCATGTGGCCAATTCCAAAAATCAGGCTGCTGTAAGCCTTATCTGTCTGGCAAAGATGAATGTATACACGACAGACATTGCAGATTTCCTGATACCAAAGTTCCTGACCAAGCTCACCATTTCTGTCTGCAATTTCCTTTCCCAGATCCCTAAGAATTTCTTCTACCTTTTTCGGAAGCTTTTTTCTTGAAAATACACTTTTGTATATTTCGGGCAGGAAAGTAATATTCACCCAACCCCGAATACAATAATCTATTTTCGATACATTTCTTTCTCTTGAAACATAACGATGATCGTAGAATTCTTTCATAATTCTGGTTTTATCTGTTTCTCCATCCTTTTCGAGAATCCGATCCAGAATTTCGCCTCTTTCTTTTGCATTTGTGTTTTTGTAATAGAGTTCATAAAGATCCATATTTGCCATACGAATCTTCTCCAACTCTCTTCTTTCCCATTCCGTGAGTTTTTCCATGATTCTCCCCCTTTTCTATTGACTAAATCAGCAACAGATAAAGCCGTAAGGCAAGCAGCATCTGCTGCAGCAGCATAGTGCACAACAGGGCAGACAAACACGCATTGCATTGCTTCCATTGCAATCTGCTCCACCACCACCGTTCCCATACCAGCTTCTTCCAGATTCCAATTGGGAAAGGAGCTGCCGAAATTGCTGATTGTTCGGTTCCAGGTTTACCGCCTTCTGAGCATCTTCCTTTGCCGCAACATTATTTCCCAGTCCGGCATTTGCACAAGCATGCAAATAATACCAGTTTCCGTTACGTTCGGAAATTCTTTCCAATACGTTCATGGATTCCTGATAATATCCGTTGTTAATATAATTTGCAGCAGCTCTAAGCTCTACGTTTCCGCCATAGTCGTTGCTCTGCTGCTGTCTTTGCCTCTGATACCCATATCCAAAAAAATCAAAAAAAGGATCGTATCCACGATCTTGACTGTCATATTCATCTGACCAGCTTTCCTGACTGCCGTAGCTGCTGTTTCCATATCCACCACTTTGATAAGTGCTTCTGCTTCCCTGAGTAGCAGAACTGCCGCCATGCTCCTTTTCATCCACGATTTTCTGGTATGCCTGCTGAATCTGCTTGAACTTTTCCTCTGCCTGATCCTTATTGGGATTGTTTATATTTGCATCAGGATGATACTTTCGACTCAGCCTTCTATATGCTTTTTTTATCTCGTCCATGTCTGTATCTCTCGATACACCAAGGATTTCATATGGATCTTCTATCACTTTTTATCTCCATTTTTTAATGTCCTTAATTTCACCCACGCTCCATCATACAATATATTTTTCAAGATGTCCACATAATCTACAATGGGTAATCTTTCAAAAATAATTGCTGCAGAAGACATCATCATTTCCAGTATCTCCTGTCCCTTTTCCGGAAAATTTTCTTCTTCTGCCATCTTTTTAAATGGATTGTAGTTTCCTTTTTTTCGATCCTCTTCTACGTCTTCATAAGCATCCATAAGATAAATGAATTTTCCCATATAAAATCCCATGCTGCCTAATTCCCGGTTAAAAGGGCTATCTTCCTCTGCTTTAAAAATCTCTTCAAACATTTTCCCGGTAAGTCCGGATGCCAGATCCACACTCAGATCATCTGACTTTTCCACCTTGTGCAGTTCTTCTATATAATCCTGAACTGCCTTCGTCTGTCTTGGATATTTCTTTGCTGCTTTACGATAGCTGTGACAAATCCCCTCTGCAAACAGGCGGCTTTTTACCTTTTTTTCGTCGATCCAGTCGTCCATAAGATTATGGTAGGTAAGGATTACACACATGTCTGCTGCATAGCAAGTATATTTATTTCGTATGCATTTCTTTTTTTTCAATGGATGCAGAATGCACCTAAAGTCCTCCTCCCTTTCTCCTGCTCCGTAAAGAGAAGTAAAGAGGATTGCTAAAAATGTCATATCATATGTCAGGGTAAAACGTGAAAGCTGTCCTGAATTTTTTTTAATATCCTGACATATACCGCAATAAAAAGCCTGATAAGTTTCGAAGTCACGAACCTTCAGTTCATCTCTGTTAACTGTTATATTTCCTAACATCTGATTTTCCTGTCAGCTTCTTTTTATAAAATCCGTCCCGCACTGCGGACAGTGAATCGAAATTTTCCCTTTTCCCCTGGGTACTCGAAGAGACTTATGACAATTCGGACATCTGAAATAACGATGTGTCCTGTCTTGTGTTTTACGTTTTCTTCCATCTGCCTTTCTTGCTATAGAGTCCTTAAAATCAAGGAATCGGTCATTTTCTTCTTCTCTTCTGTCTAAATTTCTGGAAAAGCTTCTGTAGAAAGTAAAGATCAAAAGAACTACTGCTGCATAAAATAAAATTCTCACTCCGAAAAACATAGAGATCAGCAGCATCACAATTGTGATCATATTTAGAAATCTGTTTAATTCATCATTTCCGTTTCTGCCATCCATAAAGTTGTTAAACCTTCCCGTAAAAACCACCTCTTTCTTTTCTACTCACTTTTCCCAGCAATTTTTATGATTTTGCCAAAAATAATAGTTTTAATTTATCGTATAATAACAAAAAAAGCAATTCCCTCTATATTAAGATTTTCTAAAACAAACATAAACTTGAAAATCAGAACTGCTTATTCTATAATTATTTTGAGTGAGTGCTTTAAAGGAGGCCTGCCATGAATAAACTTCGAAGGGTTGTAGCGATTATCGGACTGATTATTATCGCTCTTTTGTATATATGCTTTTTTATTCTCGCCACTATGGGTAAGAGTGCTTCCCGTGACCTAATGATGAGTGCCTTTGCTGCCACAATCATTGTTCCGGTTCTGCTTTATTTGCTTCAATTGATCGGGAAAAATAAAGCAAACTACGAAAAGGACTTCTCTCAAAAAGCAGAAGATCCTGACAATCTTAAAGATAAAGAAAAATAAGAAATTCCGGAACTGCTTTCGCAGATTCCGGAATTTTTCTACTCTACTGTAACACTTTTTGCCAAGTTTCTTGGCTTGTCCACATCCAGTCCCCTTGCTACTGATACATAATATCCTAACAACTGCAGCGGAATTACTGCCAGTGAACTCATAAAATGTCGATCAACCTTTGGTATATAGGATACAAATTGAGCAGAATCCTCTATCTCATAGTGTCCATAAGTAGTGAATCCCATTAAGAAGGCTCCCCTGCTTTTGCATTCTACCATATTGGAAATTGTCTTTTCGTACAAGTCATCCTGAGTCAGCACACCGATTACTACTGTTCCATCTTCTATTAACGAAATGGTTCCATGCTTCAGTTCACCTGCTGCATATGCCTCGCTGTGAATGTAAGAAATTTCCTTCATTTTTAAAGAACCTTCCAGACAAACAGCATAATCCAGACCTCGTCCGACAAAATAAACATCCTGCACATTTGAAAGCTTTGCCGCTACCCACTGCAATCTTTCTTTATCATCAATGATTCTCTGAATTTTTTCCGGGATAGAGCATATCTCTTCTAAGTAAAAATTGCCTTCTTCCTGCGTAATTGTTCCCTTTACCAATGCAAACTTCAGACTAAGGAGATATCCTGCGATCAATTGTGCACTATAAGCCTTTGTCGTTGCTACTGCAATTTCCGGTCCTGCCATTGTGTAAAAAACGTAATCTGCTTCTCTTGCAATCGAAGAACCTACTACATTAACAATTGCCATTGTTTTTATACCCTTGCTTTTTGCCTCACGCAAGGCAGCAAGGGTATCTGCCGTTTCTCCGGATTGAGATATTAAAATTACCAGGCTGTCTTTCTGCAATGTCAGACTTCGATAACGAAATTCTGAAGCAAGCTCCACTCTGACCGGTTCCTTTACCAGATCCTCAAAGACATATTGAAAAGCCATCCCTGCATGCCATGCTGAACCACAGGCCACTACATAGATCTGTCTAATCTTTTCAATTTCTTCATCACTGATGCCAATCTTTGAAAAATTAATCTCACCGTCTTTTACGATTGAATTAAACGTATCCTGAATAACTTTAGGCTGTTCGTGAATCTCCTTCATCATAAAGTGTTCATAACCGCCCTTTTCAGCTGATTCCGCGGAAAAAGTAATCTCTGTTGTTTCCTTTTGAATTTCATCGCCATTCAGATCGTAAAAATGTGCCTCTCCAGGCAAAAGCTTTGCCATTTCCAGATTTTCAATATAATACACATTTTTGGTATACTTCAAAATGGCAGGTACATCTGAAGCAACATAGGTTTCTCCATCTGACACTCCGATGATCATTGGGCTGTCTTTTCTCGCTACCCAGATTTGCCCCGGATAGTCCTTAAACATCAGCTCCAATGCATAAGAACCCCTTACACGAACCATGGTCTTGGCAATTGCATCAATCGGACCTATTTTGTATTTTTTATAGTAGTAATCTACTAATTTTACAACTACCTCTGTATCTGTTTCACTATAAAAAACGTATCCCTTTTTTAACAGCTTCAGCTTTAATTCCTGATAATTTTCAATAATTCCATTGTGTACACCCACAACATTAGAATCATCACCGGAAATTTCAGAACCAACTAATTCACCTGACACATGAGGATGTGCATTTACCTGGGTAGGTTCCCCATGCGTAGCCCACCTGGTATGCCCAATTCCGCAGCTGCCTTTTAAAGCTTTTCCGGCATCCGTTTTTTTCACCAGATTTTCAAGCTTTCCAACCGTCTTTACAATCTCCAGGTCCTCATCCTTGTTTCGGACAGCAACACCTGCCGAATCATATCCCCTGTATTCCAATTTAGACAGAGAATCCAGCAAAATCGGTCCAGCTTCTTTTTTGCCTGTATATCCAACTATTCCACACATATCGACTCCTTATTTTTCTGTTCTGCATCGATCTGAGAAAGTCCTTTCTTTTCTCGATGCTTCACCTACTACATCACGAACTACATACTGAGGAGAGCGATTTACCGTAAAGAGAACGCGACCTATATATTCTCCCATAATTCCAAGAATAATAAAGGTTACTCCAAAGAGGAACAGCAATGTACACATGATTGATGGCCAGCCTGCCTGCATTGCCGGATTAATGAGCTTCATGATCAGAACAATCAAGCCGGCTACAAATCCGATTCCCGCAAAAATTGATCCGAGGAAAGATGCCAGTCTTAAAGGCAGTTCTGAGTAATTGATCATGGACATGAAATGCTTCAAGCCCTTGCGGAAGGTATAGTTTGAAGATCCAACCGCTCTGTCAAAATGCTCTATTTCAATATTTGCGATATTGTGAGTCGTTCGGAAGAAAAGCAGTTGCACAAAAGCACTGTTTCCCTCATACTCCAGACATTTATCAATTACAAAACGTCTTGCCAACCAAAAGCTTCCCATCTGAATGTTCTTCGGTCTGTCTATCATTCGGAATAAAAGGAATCTGCTGACCGCTCCTGTAAAATTCTTCCATTTTGAAAAATGTCTTTCCTTAAAGACACCAAATACTACATCATAGCCCTCCTCAGCCTTGCTGATAAACTGACCAATTTGAGAAGGATGATTTTGCAAATCGTCATCCATAGCTACGATATAATCGCCTTTTACATAATGCAGTCCTGCCATGATTGCGGCATGCTGTCCGAAGTTTTTTGCAAGATTCACTCCCGTTACATTCGGATATTTTTTTGCACATCTTTGAATTGCTTCAAAAGTTTTGTCCTTTGAATAATCGTTTACAAGTATCATTTCACATGTATGTTCTTTCATTTTTTGAAATGTTTCCATACACATGTCTACAACCTTTTCTATTGTGTGTTCGGAATTGTAGCAAGGTATTACAATTGAAACCAGCATATCTTCTCCCTAATCTAATTTATTTATATCACTTCAAAAAAGTAATCATAATTTTATTCTACGATTACTCTGATATAATCATTCATATGATCTATGATCCTGCACATCTCCTCTGTGCTGTCAAAAACAAGTACCATTGCTCCTACGTCGTCGGAAGCATTTTTGAATCTCTTTACTTTATCTCCCGGCTTTACATAGATCTGCTTTATCACTATTTTTTTTTCTATCTGAGGATCAATTTCGATTCCTTTGTATATGCCATCTGAAAGAGCGTGCACAATATAAGAAGAAGCACATCGGTATGGTTTCTTCTGGGTAAGATCACTCACATCGTCTCCAACTGCCTGTCTTACCGTATATGCTGCAAGATTTACATCCGTCGCTGCATTTATAGCATCTGTTATAAGATTTCCGCCATTTCTTGGTCCGATTTCCAGAATATAAACCTGACCGCTTTGATTCACAATATATTCTATATTGTAAGCACCCATATGCATATTTAAGAGTTTAAACAGTCTTTCAATCTGCGCTTTTGCTTCCTGCTGTATTTTTTCATCCTGCGTCGGCGGGAAGCTAAGACCTGCCGGGGCGTACTTTGAACAGCTGTCATCATGATGCTGATCACATATTCCCCAGAAACGAATCTTTCCATCTATTACAAAAGCATCTCCATCGATCTGGTAACCCTTTCTTTCTACAAACTCTTCCACGATTACCTGCTTTGAAATAGAATAGGACAGAGATTCCTCCCATGCCGCATCAAATTCTTCTGCATAGTTCACTCTGTTAACGCCCTTGCTTCCGGATGAATCAATTGGCTTGATCATAACGGGTTTGGTAAGGCCATCAAAAAATTTCTTTGCCTCTTCGTATTGATCTTTTTTGAATCCGGCACCCTTTGGCATCGGAAATCCATTTTCTTTCAAAAAACTTCTAAACAGATCCTTATGTGTCATGATCATCACAGACTCATACGGATTTGTTGGAAGTCCCAATGCCTCCGCCACATAAGCAGCTGTCGGTGCAGACACATCTGATGCATAAGATACAATGCCGTCTATTTTCAGTTCTTTTGCTAATTCCAACACTGCTTCTTTATCTATTGTACTTACATTGTGGTACTCATCTGCAAACTTATGAGCTGGATTTTCCGGCAGATAATCCACACTGATAACATAATAGCCTTCTGCTTTTGCCGCCAGAGTGCAAGTCATCTGTGTATAATTGCCGCCAAGCAGCATGATTCTTTTCTGCTTCATTTGTCTTCCTCCGACTGATTTTATTTGCAAAGCTCTCCTACGATCATATTGATGGTCTTTCCGTCTGCCTTGCCCTTCAATGCCGGCATAACTACCTTCATAATGGCACCTTTATTTTTTCCTGCAATCACATCAGCAAATTTTTCATTTATAAAGGCCTTTATTTCCTCTGCAGACATCTGCTTTGGTGCATACTCACTGATCACATCGTAACGGAACTGGTATTCTGCCTTCAGCTCTGCTCTTTCATCCGGACAGGTATCAATCTGCTCCTTCACGCTTTTCTGTTCTTTTAATATAACCTGGTCAACCAGATCAGATGGGATATCATCCCTGCATCCCTTGTCAATCGCTGCCTTCTTTACTGCTGAAACCAAGGAAGAGATTGCATCCTTACGTGCTTTATCTCTTGCCTTCATTGCTGCTACCATATCTTTCTGTAATATTGAAAATTCCATAGTGTCATCTCCATTCTTAAACTTTGTTTTCAAATAACAAATAACTTTTTTCTATTGGATTATAGCATGTAACAAAATAAGGTCAAATTTTCCCTTACTCTTTTTTTATGTATTTATTTTGATAAGCCGTTAAAAAGATCATATGCATGAGTCCGTATACTACCATTCCTGCCAGCAATCCCAATATAATGCAGGCTTTATTTACCAGAAAATAAAAAAGGACAGAACTTAGGATCCAGACCAGCAAAGATGTAAGGCAGCTGCTTGTGGGCGCCTGAAGCTGAATTCGAATATACAGCATCTGCTCACCCCTTTTATAAACCAGAAACTGATTATCGTCCACTCTTGGCGGAACATCAAATATAATGTCATTTGCGATCTGTGCAGTTTTTCCTTTTTCCGCAAATTTTGTGCTAAGCGGGAGCCTGTATGGATTGTGTTTTGAAAATCCAGTTGGTTCTCTGTTGATCTGCTGTTTCTTGTCGTAATACTCTCTCTTATCTCCATTTACAAGGACAAATTTTTCAACATCATTTCTTTTTTCTTCCATAGATTGTTCCATTCTTTAAATTATTTTTCTGTTTTGGCCTAAAATTCTACCTTTAACTCATTCATGTGAAGTTGCTATACCAGCTATTTGTTGTCCAAATTCCAGCAATGTACTTTGATATTTTTCCAGCTTTTGCTCCGTGGCAAGCATGTCCTCATCCATCTTTTCAAGCAGTTTGGAGCTGTCCTGCATTTTATCCTTAACCTCCTGCCCCCACATTCCTTCCAGATCGCCCTGCAGCTTTTCCTTTACATCCTGAATCGCTTTTAAACGCCCGGCAAGCTTTTGTGCTCCACGGCGATATTTATCTGCCTCGAGACTTTCCATCCAATTTTTTTCTTTTTCCAATTGAAGACTAAGCTCCAGCTCCTGAACAGAAAGTCTTTCTTTTTCTGCACGCAAAGCCAGAATATTTTCTCTTATTTCCTGAATTTGTTCCTTTGTTCTTTCGTTTTCTTTTTTTATGCTATCCTGTATACAGATCTGATCTTTTTTCCTTGCATTGCAAGCCTCCCTGGTAGCTCTCATTTGCTCATTCAGCTGAGCTACCTCTTCTTCGATTCGGTCATAGTCCTTTAAAATTGCCTGATTCAGCTTTTGTGCCACCAGAAGTTTATTTTTTTGTGCCGTATAATCTCTGTTTTCCAGTCTCTCTTCCAGGTCACCGACTTCTTTCTTTAATCTTTTTAACTCTTCACCGGCTTTTTTCAGTTCTTTTCTTTTTGTTGACAGCTCTGCTCTGTTTTCCAGGATTTCCTTTTCTTTCTCCGAAATTTCTTTATTTTCTTCTTCCAGATTTTGTCTTAAAATTTCAACCTCTGCATTTAGCCTGTGCAGCTTTTCCTCCCTTGTTCTATTTTCTCTTTTATATTCATCCCTTTCATTGCTTTTTTCATCCGTTTCCCGATCGATTGCTATAAAACGAACACGAATTTTTTCCAGTTCACTCATCACAGAAGATAATTCTACTCTTTTTCTGCTGATGTTTTTTTCCAGTCTTTCTTTCTCTGCTTCGTTTTTTTCGTTCTCTTCTTTTTCTCTTTTCAGTTCTTCTCTTAATTCTTCTAAATCCGCATGTATTTTGCTGTTAAAGTAAAGGATTCGCCTTTTTGATTCTTCCGCCTTTAATTTTTCCTGATTTAATTGATTCAGTCTTTTTTGCTGTCTGCAAAGACTATCTCTTGCCTCATTTCTGGCTTTTTCTTCTTCTATACAGCTTATTTTCACTTTTTCCAAAATTTCCATGCAGTCATTCTTCTGTCTTTTTACTGCTTTGATTTTTTTCTGAGTAAGCTCTTTTTCGGAAACATTTTTTTTTCCTGCCGACTTTTTTGCATTTTTTTCGGGTTTCATTGTATCTCCTGTTTTTCTTCCATTACTTTAAGATACTCTTCCAACTGAAATGTAAGTTTTTCATCATCTACCACAGATGTCTGCTCTTTTTTTTCTTCCAGATCTGTCTTCCATTCTTCCAGATCGCTTTTCCCAGTTAAGTAAGCAAAGAGAGCTTCTTCCAACTTAAATAATCTCTCCCAATTTTCCTCAAACACTGCTGTTTCCGCTTTATTCAATATTTCAATCGGTTCCTTTAATACTGCAACATCCTCTATTGGAATCAAAGGGGTATGAATTACCCGATCCAGCATCAGCCACTGATGACCGATAATCGGCCTTATACTCCAAACCCGCTGCGGCATATATATAGAATCAAATTTTTGAGTCATTGCATTGTTTGCATAAATATGCGTTTCCTCTAAAATTCGATATCTTTCCTTCTGTGCTTTCCAGCTTTCCATATTTTCTTTCAGAATTGGCCACTTTTTTTCAATATCCTCCTCTAAAAGAGAAAACATCCTTCTCCTGTTTTTGCGCAGGCAGTCCGGAAATCTTTCTTTCATATCTACAGAACGATACCAGGCTGAAATAAATTCTGCCGCATCTAAAATATCTTCTTCACTGTAATCCTTGAGGGTATATTGCTTCCACAATGCATACTGCAATACAGGTATCAGTCTTTCCTTACAGAAATCATTCAAAAAGCAGCACCTTTTTCCGTATAATTTTTTCAGCTTTTCAAAGCAGCTTTCTCCGTTTATATTTTCTAGTGACATCGAATTCACCAGCTCCGGGAAGATTTCTTTGTTTTTATATACGCTCTTTTCTCTCATCAATATTTTAGTGTTTCTATCGGCATCCGTCCACCCCTTGATAAGAGCTATAGATGTATTGTTCTTTTTTTTCAAAATCTCCTTCAGTCTTTCCTCATTTCCGTAAAAAAGAGCCTGAAAACTTCGAAAATTAAAAATATATGCGGTATTTCTAGCTCTTTCGATCAACTTTATCAACCGATCCGAAGCAGTATTTTCCTCATTTTTTTGTGTTTTTATGCCGCTGTAATAGATTCTCCTTTCCCTTTCGTATAAATGTCCGGACGACTTATCGAAAAACTCTACCTCGTATTCATCTCTGTTTTCTTTTTTATATATCCACAGAATATTTTTGTATTTCTTTTTCTTCAGTCTGTAGTACAGATAAGATTTATAATCCATACTCATAAGGCTATCTGTGTAATAGCTGTCCTTGCCATTTGCAAATACGAAATGTAAAAATCCGTTTTCTGCGTCAAATTCACTCATGAAAAGCTCCCTTTGAACTATTTTATTGTTTCAAGTTTCTTTTCATTCCCCAAAAAATTCTTTTATCTGTTGACAGATAATTTCCATTAACCGCTTTCTTGCCTCCACACTTGCCCAGGCTATATGCGGTGTAATCAAAAGCTTTGTGCTGTCTTTTATCTCTTTCAGCGGATTATCTGCCCTCATAGGCTCTTCACTGAGCACATCCAAGCCCGCTGCTGCGATTTCGCCCTTCTTTAAGGCCTCCGCCAGATCCTTTTCTACCACAATCGGTCCTCTTCCGACATTCAGGAATACAGCTGTTTTTTTCATGCGTTTAAATTGCTCTGCTCCCAAAAGATGAAATGTTTTTTCATTTAACGGTGCATGAACTGAAACTATATCTGATTCCTCCAGCAAACTGTTAAGGTCTCTTTTTTCATAGCCAGGCTCTGTATGCATTCCTGAGCTGGAATAGTAAATTACCCTGCATCCAAAACACCTGGCTATCTCAGCTACCCTCTTTCCGATTGCTCCCAGGCCAATAATTCCCCATGTCTTTCCTGAGAGTTCATTATATACCATTCCAAAGTGAGAAAACACCTTGTCATCCACATACTTTTCTTTCTTCACATAATTGTCGTAATAAGCAAGCTTTTCGTAAAGGTAAAAAAGCAATGCGAAGGTGTGCTGAGCTACATTTTCCGTGGAATAGCCTGCCACATTTCTCCAGGCAATCCCTCTTTTCTTTAAATATTCCTTATCAAGATTATTTGTTCCTGTTGCCGTAACACAAACCAGTTTCAGCTTTTTTGCACTTCCTATTGTCTCTTCTGACACTTCTACTTTATTTAAAACAAGCACATCCGCATCCCTTACTCTTTCCGGAATTTGGGATTTTGTAGAAAAGCCATATTTTACAAGCTCACCAAGCTTTTCAAAAGAAGTGTAATCTATATCTGTCCCAAGTGTATCTGCATCCAAAAAAACTATTTTCATTTTTTCACCTTACTCTTCTTCAAAAAAGGCTGCCGCTTTTTGCGGCAGCCTAAGCCTTTTGTTACGAATCTTACGCTAGTTAATGATCTGTATTGCTCCCTCTTTTTATGCCTTTGGTAATTTAAAGGAGCTTTTCAAAGAAACGATTCGGTTAAATACCGGTGCACCAGGTTTTGAATCTCTTGCATCTACACAGAAAAATCCGTTTCTTACAAACTGGAAGCTGTCATATACAGCTGCATTTTCCAATGATTTTTCAATGTAAGCCTGAACAACGGTCAAAGAATTCGGATTGATATTCATGGATCCGTCTTCGTTATAAACACCCTTTTCTTCATCAATCAGATTTTCATAAAGGCGACACTGAGCCTGTATTGCATTCGCAGCTGATACCCAATGTATGGTTCCCTTTACTTTACGTCCATCCGGACTGTTTCCGCCCTTGCTTTCCGGATCATAGGTTCCGTGTACTGCGATGACATTTCCTTCCTCATCTGTATCGTATCCGGTGCATTTTACAAAATATGCATTCATAAGTCTTACTTCATTTCCCGGGAACATACGGAAATATTTTCTTGGAGGATTAATCATAAAGTCATTTCTTTCAATATAAAGCTCTTTCGAGAAAGTAACCTTTCGTGTTCCAAGAGCTTCATTTTCCAGATTGTTTGGTGCTTCTAATTCCTCTGTCTCTCCTTCCGGATAGTTGTCAATGATCAGTTTTACCGGATCTAAGACAGCCATGACTCTCGGTTTTTTCAGCTTTAAGTCCTCTCGAATGCAGTACTCAAGCATTGCATAATCCACTGAGCTGTTTGCTTTTGATACTCCGCAAAGTTCTACAAAATTCTGGATTGATTCAGGTGTGAATCCTCTTCTTCGCAGAGCTGCAATCGTAACAAGTCTTGGGTCATCCCAGCCGTCTACAACACCATCTTCTACCAGTTTTTTGATGTATCGTTTTCCGGTTACTACATTTGTAAGGTACATTTTTGCAAATTCAATCTGTTTTGGCGGATTTGGATACTCCAGCTCCCTTACTACCCAGTCATACAATGGTCTGTGATCTTCGAATTCCAATGTACAGATCGAATGGGTAATTCCCTCGATTGCGTCCTCTATCGGATGTGCAAAATCGTACATTGGGTAAATGCACCACTTGTTTCCGGCATTGTGGTGTGTCAAATGTGCCACACGATAAATGATTGGATCCCTCATATTTATATTTGGTGATGCCATATCTATTTTTGCACGAAGGACTTTGCTTCCATCCTCAAACTCCCCGTTTTTCATTTTTTCGAAAAGCTCTAAATTTTCCTCTACTGAACGATTTCTGTAAGGACTTTCCTTTCCAGGCTCTGTAAGTGTACCTCTGTATGCTCTGATCTCCTCCGGAGAAAGGTCGCAGACAAAAGCCTTTCCTTTCTTTATGAGTTTCAGTGCTGCCTCGTACATCTGCTCAAAATAGTTTGATGCAAAATAAAGATGCTCTCCCCAGTCTGCTCCCAGCCACTTAATGTCTGCAAGAATAGACTCTACAAATTCCGTTTTTTCCTTTGTAGGATTCGTATCATCAAAGCGCATATGAAATGTACCGTTGTACTGTTTTGCCAAACCATAATTTAAAAGGATGGATTTTGCGTGTCCAATATGCAAATAACCATTTGGTTCAGGTGGAAAACGAGTACATACATGGTCATATGTTCCTTCCTCCAGATCCTTGTCAATAATCATCTCAATAAAATTTCTGGAAATCACTTCTTTATCCATGATAGTCCTCCCCTTATTTCAAGTCCATTATTCAAAAAATTTTAACACAAATGTAATTTAAATGGAATAGTTAATTTAACAGAAGGGTCTTGATTAATTCAAAAAAAATCATATAATAGACTGCGGTAAATTATACATTTAATGTTAGGAAAAAATCATGATAGCAAAAATAAAAAAACACTTGGGAATTTTTTTCCTTTCTCTTATTCTGGCTGTCTGCCTTATTTTTTTAGTTTTTGTTTACATTGTATCTGGAAATTATAAAGATAAGTTTATTGCAGGAAGCAGCATTAACGGGATTGACGTTGGAAATATGACACAGGAGGAAGCCGTTTCTGCAATAAACGACAAGCTTCAAAGCTATGAGCTGACTCTTACATTTGCAGATGGGCAGACAGCTTTGATCACAGCCAAAGATCTTGACCTGAATTATTCGGATGACGGTCAGGTTGGAAAGCTGCTCAGCAGTCAGGAGCCTCTCTTCTGGTTTGCCGGAATTCTCGGAATAAAAAACTCATACACCATAAATGAAAGTTATCTGCTGAATGATGAATCGCTTTCCAGCACACTTTCACAGCTTCCTCAGTTTCAGGCTGAGAATGTCACTCCACCATCAAATGCTTCTATCGAAATCAGTGACAACGGCAGTGTAAGTCTGGTCAATGAGGTAACCGGAAACGAGTTAAATACAGATACTGTCTCTTCCAAAATTAAAGAGTGTGTTCTTTCCGGTGAAACAAGTCTCTCCCTGACCTATGAAGATGGAGATTATCTGCAGCCTTCTGTACTTTCCACAGATGAAGAATTACAAACAAGACTAAATGCAATCAGTACTTTTCTTTCTTCCTCTGTCACCTATGAGCTGCATGATGGAAGTACATTGACTTTGGATTACACCACCTTACGTGACTGGCTCACCGTCAATGATACAGATCCGTATCGGTATTCATTGGATTCTGAGACAATTACCTCTAAAGTGTCTGAGTTTGTCAGCTCCCTTGCTGAAAAAGACAATACCATCTACACAACTGAAATTCATACCTTCAAGGACCGCAATCCAATTGAAAAAGACTGTGACCAGTATGGTTATATCGTCGATGAGGAAACTGAAAAAACACAGCTTTATAACGAGCTGATGAGTGGAACTGTCACCTCTCGAAAACCAAATTATTCTGATGCACAGGAGCAGCGTTCTGTAGAAGAAACCACCTTTGTTGTATTGAGCATCAGCCAACAAAAAGTTACTCTCTACAAAGATAATGAAGTTATTCTTCAGGCAGACTGTGTAACAGGTATGGCCGATGACCCGGATCGTCTTACTCCTACCGGAGTCTTCAGTGTTTACTGGAAGACAACCGATCGCTATATGAAAGGTGATATTGATGAAACAACCGGAGAGCCTGAATACGTTTCTTTTGTAAACTTTGCTGTTTACTTTAATGGCGGTATTGCCTTCCATGATGCATCCTGGAGAACCACTTTTGGTGGAGAAATTTATAAGACAGACGGTTCTCACGGCTGTATCAATATGAGCTACGATGATGCAAAACTGGTATATGATACTGTAAGTGTCGGTACAACAGTATTTGTAGATCCTTGAATCTATTTATATCCACCTACAGAAGCTGTCACTGGCAGCTTCTTACGGATGTATGGCAACAAAAAAGAGCATGCACATTTCTGTGCTGCTCTCTTTTTTTACTCTAAAAACTTTTTTAATTCATCCATAAATGTATTTACATCTTTAAATTCACGATACACAGATGCAAACCGGACATAAGCTACCGGATCAAGGTCCTTTAGCTTATTCATTACCTTCTCACCAATGACATTGCTTTCAATTTCTTTTTCTTCCTGGTTAAAGATTTCCACCTCAACTTTATCCACAAGTGCATTGATATCATCGATGGAAACCGGTCTTTTGTGACATGCCCGAAGAACACCTGCTTCTATTTTGGAGCGATCATACTGTTCTCTGTTCATGTCTTTTTTGATTACGATCAAAGGAATGGTTTCTATCTTTTCGTATGTTGTAAAACGCCTTCCGCAGTTGTCGCACATTCGCCTTCTGCGAATTGCATTGCTGTCCTCTACCGGTCTCGAATCTACTACCCTTGTATCATCTTTATTGCAAAATGGACATTTCATTGTTTACTCTCCCCAAATTTTAAATCAGCTCAAGGCTGTCGCTACACCCATAGATAATGCGGCCATAATGATTCCGGCAGTAAGTACACCCAATATAACAGCGCAAACACTTCGTTTAAATCCCATGTCCAAAATACTTGCTGCAAGCGTTCCTGTCCAGGCTCCTGTTCCCGGCAAAGGAATCGCAACAAATATATACAATGCAAAGAAAAGACCTCTTCCTGCTTTTGCTTTCAGTTTTCGTCCTCCAGCTTCTCCCTTCGTCAAACAGAAATTAAAAAATCTTCCGATTACCGGTTTATCACTTCCCCAAACCAGAACCTTTCTTGCGAAGAAATAAATAAATACAACCGGAACCATATTTCCTATCACTGCTGTAATATAAGCTGCTGTAGCCGGAAGACCTAAACCGACGGCAATCGGAATTGCCCCTCTAAGTTCTACAATCGGAACCATTGATACCAAGAACGTAATTATTATTTTTGTAAACATACCATCTCCTGTAAACCCGGATGTCTCAACTAAGGAAAACAATCCAAAGATTATAACGATCAATCCTAAAACGATCCTGTAATATCCGAACACCTTAAAGTCATGCTTCGCAACAAAATCCATCAGGAATCGTATAATAAACATAGAAACAACAAATGCT
Source organism: bacterium (assembly GCA_963624695.1). GTDB lineage: Bacteria > Bacillota > Clostridia > Lachnospirales > Lachnospiraceae > Alectryocaccobium. Next base: position 3,324 of record CAVFRH010000013.1, on the reverse strand, counting down.
ACCAGCATACCCATCAAAAGACATATTGCCTCCTGACTTGTAAAGTGGAAACCAAATTTCAAAAGCTTAATTGCAGATGCTCCGAACATTGCAGGAACTGCCATGAAGAAAGAATATTCTGCCGCTGTAACCCTTGAAAATCCTAAGATCAATGCTCCAAGAATCGTCGCCCCGGATCTTGATGTACCGGGCACTACTGCAAGTGCCTGAAAACAACCAACTAAGAATGCATCTTTCCAGCTGATTTTACTTATCTTCCGTATTCTTGCTTTTCTATGCTTGTTGTACTTTTCTATGATGATAAAAAGAATACCATACACAATCAGCATAACGGCTACCGGAATCGGCTTATGCATGTTTTCTTCTAACCAATCATCAAAAAGAAGGCCAACCACCAATGCAGGTATTGAAGATACGGCTATCTTGATCCAAAGCAGGATTTTATCCATATACAGGTAATTGTTGGCAAAGCATTGGAATTTTCCTGCTGCTCCCCTGCTTGTAGGATTTTCAAACCACTCTCTGTCTGCATGTCTTTTTGTGTGAAACGGCCAAAGCTTGTGGAAAAAAATGACGATAACTGCCAGAATTGCACCCAATTGAATGACAACGTTAAACATTTCCGTAAATGCCTCGGAAAAATCCGGATTCAAAACATTTCCAACCAGTATCAAATGGCCTGTACTGCTGATTGGAAGCCATTCTGTAATCCCCTCTACAATTCCAAGGATAATTACTTTGATCAAATTTAGAAGCATTACTCTAAACTCCCTTTATTTTTCTTATGCAGCATATTTTCTTCTGCTACACCGCATATAGGGTATCACGAAACTTTCTGCAAGGCAAGATTTCAATGTTTTTTTGCAAACAAAAAACCCTTGCAAAAGCAAGGGTTTTCTTACTCTATAGCTCTCTCCAAAGCGCATAAAAAATGCAGGAGATGGGACTTGAACTTTTCGACTTGGAACCCTTTATAAAATAAGGCTTTTTCGAGGTTCTATTTCCTGCAAATTGTGAAAATGTCCGACAAAAATCCGACATTTCGCAAGAATATTGTTTTTGATTTACTTGGATATTTTTAAGAAAAATGTTGACATACTATATAGTATATGTTATAATATAATCATCTTAAGGAAAGGAGGTAAACCGATGGATTGCAAAAAGAAAGCCCGGAAGAAAACGAAGAAATTTCTTGGACAGTTAATTCTTCAAGTTCTTTCCGGACTCATCACAAACATTATCCTCAATTACTTCTTTAAATAAGAGGTAAAAGGGCAGGGGCTTCTGCTCCTGCCCTGAGGATAACATGTAATCCGAAGGAAGTAAAGACATGAAACAATTAATTATACTTGTCGTCTCTCTAGCTGTTGCCTGCCTTGTCGGCATGGTCTACAACCACTTTGCGAACAAAAGAGAAGAAAAGGAAGACAAAAAGGATGAGTGAAAAAGAATTCAATCCGGTAAAATACCGGAACAATTACGACAGAGAACATTATGACAAAATGCTCCTGTCCTTCCCGAAAGGAACTAAAGAACTGATCAAGGAAAAAGCAAAGGCAGCAGGAAAGAGCGTCAGTCAGTACGTTCTCGATCTGGTTAAAAATGATTAACGAAAAAGGGCAAGTTTAAGCTTGCCCTTTTTGACGCTTTTCAATTAACATTTTCGCAGTTTTATTTTTTGAGAATTCAAGAAAAGCGTTTACATTATTAGTATAATGTGGTAAATTATAGATGAGTTAAAGGAAAGGAGGTTAGTCCATTGGATCCAGGTAAAAAGAAAGACTCGAATAATAAAAATCGATTCCTGCAAGAATTGCTGATTCAAATTATTTCGAGTCTTGTATCAAGTATCATCGTTCTGATTCTTGAACATTTATTCTTTTGATTGTAAAGGAGTGAAGTTCCAACCACTTCACTCTTTGCAAAATACCATATTATCCAATGAATGTAAAGGATGAAAATTTTAATAGCTGTAATTGTAGGTGCTGTTGTTGGGACAATCTGTAGATTGATATACCGTAAAATTATGGAGCGTAAAGCAAATGAGTGAGTTTAATCAAACGAAATATATTAATGAATTCATGAAAGAAAAATATGATCGTATCGGTCTGGTTGTTCCGAAAGGTCAAAAAGAAATAATCAAAGAGTATGCTAAAAGTAAAAAAATGAGCGTTAATGAATTTATCAACTCACTTATAGAAATCGAACTAAAGAAGGAATAGATGCATTGAGAAAAAGGGCAAGTTCAAACTTGCCCTTTTAAACATTCTTTTACCAATTCCACAACATTCCCGTTTCTCTCCATTATGGTCTTATCTGCTTCCATTTCTGGAATGCTCATCCATTTGCAGGCCTTGCCATTCAAGGAAATACCGCTTTGATCTTTTACAAACGCTTTGTAGACTTGGTGTTCGTATGATCTCATTTCGTTATGTTCATATAAATATAGCTCTTGGTACTGCGTGCCTGCTGGTTCAAAGCTTATTGTTTCTTGCAACCCAAACGCTGCAGATAGCTCACGTTCGACATAATTAACATTATCCTTTTCTTGCGTTTTGAAATTCGGGAAAAAATAGCACTTATTCCCTTCATCGTAATACAGTAGATACTTCGAATTACATTCCAAAGCCACAAGAGTGTATCTTCTCCTATTCAAATTTAAACCCTCTATTTCTTTGATCAATATTTTGTAATCGAGCCTTTTACGCGTCAACAAATTCATTTTATTAATATATCCTTTTGCTTGTTAATACTCAACCCTTCATTTTCTCAATTTTCTTAATTTTCTCATCTATCGCGGATATGATAAATTCGTTCATGCTACAACCAAGAGAACGACATAAAGCTTTCAGCTCGTCTTTCTTGCCTTTTGGTGTCATTATCGTAGTCCGATCGTAATTTTGTTTGTTGTATTCATTGTTATATTTTATTTGGTCGAAATCGCTCATCAATTATCTCCTTGCTTTTCCTACTGATTCCTGCTATATTTGAAATATCCAGAGGACGGTAGCAGGAAGTTTTCAGTTCCGCCCTTTGGTATGGCTCCTTTATTCGTTTTATTCTATCAATTCTTCTAGGTAACTTATCAGCTCCTCTTTAGGAGTATTATTTTTTATAAGCGCAATTATCATCTTTATTATTCCTTTGAACTGATTGTTCGTCATTCCTTCGTTCTCCATTGTTTTCTCCTTCCTGCTTTACCATTTTCTCGTTACAATTATATAATATCACACATTTATAAATATGTCAATAATTTTATGTTAATTCACAAAAATAAGAGGGCAGCAGTCGCTGCCCTCTTGTAATGCGCTCTCGAATACTTTA
>CAVFRH010000012.1:0-7215 GCA_963624695.1 bacterium | reverse complement strand
TAAACACATATTATCACTAATGTCCATGTTTTTAGTTACTTAAAGAAATCTCCTTAAAAAGAATGTATTTAAGAACATTCCGCATATCAGCTACCCACTGCTTATGCGGGAACTGAAAATTTCATAAATAAAATATCATAAATTGCAGATAGAAAAAAGACTTTGTTGAAAGAATCTCACTTTTTGCTCTTGCAATTTAAAAAAGAATGAGATATACTGACGATGGTTAGCGAGAGCTAACCACATAAAAAAGGATTCGGGCAGTCTTCGGACTGCACCATTTTAGCTACAGGGTTAGCAAAAGCTAATTAGCAAAGTCTTACGAAAAGGAGGAAGAAGATTTATGCCGGATGATCAGCTTGTATTACATTGTGCACCAACGCTTGCAGGGATAAAAACCGGAAATCTCTTTTCTTATTTTTTTGATGACAGAGAATGTCTGATCCGGGAAATACAGCAGGTCAATAAGGTATTGGTGCCAAAGGGCTTGTGTTTACTTCCACTGCAGCTGCTAGAGGGAAGGGCACTTCTATATCTTTATCGGCCGAAATATTTAAAAAGAGATCTTTCAGGGCAGGAGGCCGGAGAAATCCTTCGGGAATTTGGATATGAAGAAAAGAGCCTGGGAAAGTGTCTCAGAAGACTTGTTAACAGACTGTATAAGAACGAAGGCTTTCCACATGAAATAGGCCTTTTCTTGAGTTACCCGCCGGAAGATGTTAGGGGCTTTATAGAAAATAAAGCAGACAGCTGCAAGCTGGTAGGATACTGGAAGGTGTATGGAGATGAAAGGAAGGCTCGGTGTCTTTTTAATAAATACAGAAAATGTACGGAGCTTTACTGTAAGGCAAGAAACGAAGGCGCCAAGCTGAAAGAGCTTGCTGTTGCAGTGTAAGGGTCCAAAGTAGAAAAGGAGAACATTAAGATGAAAAAAGTAGCAGTTGTTTATTGGAGCGGAACTGGCAATACAGAGGCTATGGCCAATGCAGTATTAGAAGGTGCAAAGGAAGCAGGCGCAGATGCAGCAATCTATTCTGTTTCAGAGTTCGATGCTTCTTCCGCTTCATCCTACGATGCACTTGCATTTGGATGTCCGGCTATGGGAGCAGAGGTTCTGGAAGAGACAGAATTTGAGCCTATGTGGGAGGAGATCAAAGGAAGCCTTACCGGAAAGGCCGTTGTACTGTTCGGTTCCTATGGATGGGGAGACGGTGAGTGGATGCGTACCTGGGAAGAAGATGCAAAGGCTGCAGGCATGAACCTTGCAGCAGATTCCTATATCTGCAATGATGCACCGGGAGACGATGAGCTTGCAGAGTGCAAGGCTCTTGGAAAGGCTGTTGCAGAATAATAAAATAAAAAAGGGGAATGGCTCCTGGGAGGAAACTCTTGGGAGCTTTTTTCGTGGTTGTTGTTGAAAAAAAGAAGATTCTGTGTAATGATAGCACATGTGTTTTGAAAGAGAGACAGGAGGCAGAAGCATGAAGAAAAATTCCGGAAAATCCGGTGGGGAAAAAACAAATGTTATGCGGGTTCTGGATCAAAAAAAGGTAGAATATAAGGAACATTGTTATGCAGACACAGATGCAGTAAGCGGCATGGAAGTGGCTGCAGCTTTGGGTCAGGATCCAACGCAGGCCTTTAAGACTTTGGTAACAGTTGGAAAGAGCGGACAGCATTATGTATTTGTAGTGCCGGTATATAAAGAACTGAATTTGAAAAAAGCAGCAGCAGCGGTAGGAGAGAAAAATATAGAAATGATCAAGTCAAAAGAGCTCTTGCCTCTGACTGGCTACATTCATGGAGGATGTTCTCCCATTGGAATGAAAAAGTTTTTTAAAACGACAATAGACAGCAGTGCGCTTGAACATGAAACAATCTTTTTCAGTGGCGGCAAAATCGGATATTCGGTGGAGCTTGCACCAAAGGATGTTTTAAAGGTGATTCCTGTTGAATTTAAGGAGATTGCAGAGTAAAAGGTAGGAAGAAAAATGAGGCTAAGAAATATACCCGGATCAGATGAGCACATCGCTGCCAGCGGCTTTTGCATCTTAAATCCAAAGGAGCAGAAGGGAAAGTGGCACGAGCTTTTCGGAAATGACAATCCCATTCATATAGAGGTTGGAATGGGAAAGGGGCGTTTCCTGATGGATATGGCAGCGCTTCACCCTGAGATTAATTATCTGGGAATCGAAATGTACTCTTCCGTACTTCTTCGGGCTGTAGAAAAGGCAGAGAGAAAGCAGGAGGAAGGAAGCAATTTGGACAACTTCCGATTTATCCGCATGGATGCCAGACAGCTAGAAGAGGTATTCGAGTACAAGGAAGTGAGCAGGATCTATTTGAATTTTTCGGATCCCTGGCCAAAGGAACGGCATGCAAAAAGAAGGCTGACCTCAAGGCAATTTTTAAAACGATATGAAAAACTGCTGGATTCAAAGTCTGTTGTTGAATTTAAAACAGACAATCGAATGTTATTTGATTTTTCTCTGGAGGAGGCAAAAGAGGCCGGCTGGGACATTCTGGAGTATAGCTACGACCTGCACAATAACGAAAAAATGAATCAAGGAAATGTCATGACAGAGTACGAGGAAAAGTTCTCTTCCCAGGGGAATCCAATCCATAAGATGATCATAAGACAGGCATAAAAAAGGGCTGCCGCATCAGCATTTGATGTGACAGCCTTTCTCTTTAAAGGATTACTCCTGAAGTTCAAAAATATGGATACAGCTGGGAGTATCAACATGTAAAGGTTTTCCCTTCATGGTAATGATCTTTTTCTCATAATTGATCTTGAAGGTGATAATGGAATTTGATTCGTTGTTTACCACAGCAATTGTTTTTCCATCCGGGAAAACAGCAATATCTTTTGGGTATTCCCCGCTGATCGGAAGGCAGAATTCCTTTGTTAAGGTGCCATCTTCCGGATTGATGGAGAACATTGCCAGTGTATTGTCTCCGGCAGTAGAGGTAAAAAGATATTTTCCATCTGGAGAAAAACACATACCGGAAGCTGCATCGTGGGTCGGATCCAACTCATCGGAAATGGTGCTGATGGTCTGGATCTTTTCAAATACAGGGTAACCGGCGCTGTCGCAGCGGTAAGAGAAAACCTCGACCTCATTGGCAATCTGTGTTAATACATAGGCGTTTTTTCCGTCATTTGAAAATCGGATGAGCCTTGGACCGGATTCTCTGCGGAAGCGGAGAATGTCGATCAGCTCTAAGGTATCCTCTGGTGTGATCATATAGATCTTAACCTGGTCGATGCCGTTGTCTACCGCACAGAGAAATTTATTGTCTGGAGTGGGAAGAACACAGGTTACATGAGGACGGGAATTACGTTCTGCAACGGTTCCGAGACCTTTATGGAAAACACCGTCCATAATGCTGCCAAGAGAACCATCCTTGTGAGTATGCATTACCGTAACTTTTCCGTCGTGATATCCGCCGATGAAAAGGTATCTGCCGGACTTGTCGCAGGACAGGAAGCGTCCACGCATACCGCCGATATCTTTTTGATTAATGAATTTCAAGTCTCCATCCGGAAGGATTTCATAAACACCTACACCGCCGTCAATAATGGAATAAAGATATTTTCCATTTACAGAGCACCAAAGGTGGGATGAATTGCTGGCAGGAACTTCTTTTCGCTCGGTTAAAGTTCCGTTTTCCGTATCTACATCATAAATATGTATTCCTTTGCTTGATCCCAGTGTGTAGGTTCCTACATATGCTACATATTTTTTCTCAGCCATAATCTTCCTCGTATTACTTAATATATTGTACGTATTTTACGCTTCCATGATAGCAACATGCAATTTCCAAGTCAATAAGAATGCAGAACTAACTTTGCTGATTATAGCGGTAAAGAAACTGTCTGGTTCTTTCTTCTTTGGAATTTTCAAAAAGCTGTTTTGGAGTTCCCTGCTCCAGAATGGTTCCGTTGTCCATAAATATAACATGGTCGGATACATCCTTTGCAAAGCCCATTTCATGGGTAACAATGACCATTGTCATTTTCTTTTCTGCAAGGCCGCGGATGACCCGCAGAACCTCTCCTGTAAGTTCGGGGTCAAGGGCAGAGGTTGGTTCGTCAAAACACAAAATATCCGGATTTAAAGCCAGAGCCCTGGCAATGGCAACTCTTTGGCACTGACCGCCGGAAAGCTGATGCGGATAGTTGTTCATACGGTCAGACAGACCCATCTGATCTAAAAGCTCTTTGCCCTGTGCTTCGATTTCGGCAAAAATCTGTTTCCGGTTTGCCTTAAAATCCGGTCTTTTTTTCGCCTGCAGTCTGGGTGCCAGCATTACATTGCCAAGAGCAGTGTACTGTGGAAAAAGGTTGAAGGACTGAAAAACCATACCGAAATGCAGACGGTTTTGACGGATCATCTGTTCATCCAGCATAGATGGAGTGGAACCGTCGAAAAGCAGGCTTCCGTTTACCTTGATTTCTCCGGAATTGGGAGTTTCCAGAAAATTCAGACAACGCAGGAGAGTGGTCTTTCCGCTTCCGGAAGAACCGATAATGGAAAGAACCTGACTCTTTTCAAGAGAAAAATTGATGTCCTTTAATACATTGGTCTTTCCGAAGGATTTAAAAAGGTGATTTACTTCTAATATAGGCATCGTCTATGTCTCCTTTATCTGAAAAATTCCAGTTTCTTTTCAAGCTTGCCCAGTACAATGGTCAGAATTCCGTTGCAGATCAGGTAATAGAGGGCTGTGAAGAAGAGGGGCCATATAACACCGGAAATGCCCTGACTTCCCTTCATGAAGGATTGTCCGGCCCAGATAATCTCCTGAAGAGCAATGATTCTTGCAAGGGAGGTATCCTTTACCAGAGTAAGGATCTCATTGGAGATCGGAGGAAGAATACGCTTGATCATCTGCAGCAGCTTAACATGAAAGAAAATCTGTGACTTGGACATACCAAGTACAAGACCTGCTTCATTTTGTCCAACTGGAATGGACTGGATTCCGCCACGGTAAATTTCTGCAAAATAACAGGAATAGTTGATAATGAAGGATACTGCCGAAGCTGCAAAACGACCGGCTTCATTTCCACCCCAGATTGGATTTCCGAAGACAAGACCCGGCATATAGTAAATGATGAGCAGCTGAATCATCAGTGGGGTTCCGCGGACGATCCAGATCAGGATCTTCACAAGGAAACGAATGGGAAGGATTCGACATCTGGAACCAAAAGATATAAGCAATCCCAGAGGAAGCGCCCCTAAAAGTGTAATTCCGAAAAGCTTCAGCGTTTGAAGAAATCCTGTATTCAGGGAATTCAGAACGATCGGTAATTGTTCGGCAAATGACATAAGATAAATACTCGCTTTCTAATAAGAACTCAGGAACCCACCGCAAAGATGCAGGTGGGTTCCGATTATAAGCATAAGTCTGTAAAGGAAGTTACTGCTCTACAACAGCAGCCTGAACACCATATTTTTCAGCAATTTCCATCATGCTTCCATCATCATAGGAAGTTTTCAGGAAGTCGTTGAGAGCAGATGCAAGATCGGATCCCTTGCGGAAACCAACACCATATTCTTCATCATTAAGTCCGATGGTATAGGTAAGATCTTCGTAGCTGGTTCCTTCTCCGACCATGGCAGCGGCCATAAGGGAGTCAATAATAGCGGCATCTGAGGTGCCTGCTTTTACTTCCATAAGAGCACTTGCCTGGTTCTGTACTTCTGTATAGTTCAGAGAGTTTGCTTCTGCCTGTTCTGCACCGGCACTTCCGGCCTCTACAGCAAAGGTAAGATCGGAAAGGCTTTCCACATCCTGATATTTATCGGCATCTTCAGCCTTTACGACAACAACCTGTGCATTGTTGCAGTAAGCATTGCTGCATTCCATAGAGCTGAGAACCTCATCTGTAAGGGTCATACCATTCCATACGCAGTCAATGGATTTTCCATCTAACTCCAGGATTTTGTTGTCCCAGTCAATTTCCATAAATTCAACTTCTACACCAAGGCTTTCTGCAAAAGCAGCTGCAAGGTCAGCATCAAATCCGATCCAGTTGCCGTCGGCATCCTTGTAATCCATTGGCTCAAAATCTGTAATACCCACAACAAGTGTTCCCTTATCAGTAACATACTGCAGATCTGAGTATGCAGAGCTGCTGGAGGATGTAGAAGCACTTGAAGATGCAGAAGTGCTGGAAGATGCGGAGCTGCTTGAAGAAGCTGAGGAACCGCAAGCTGCCAGGGAAATGGCGGTAATTGTTGTTAAACCAATTGCGAATACTTTATTTTTCATATTTTTCTCCTTTTTTGTGTATGAAAATTCTGCTAAGCCATACACGCTACCATATTAGCAATTTAGCAGAATGAAGTCAATATTACAAAAGACCATTTTCAAAAAGATAGGATAAAAATCCATTCAGTCCCTTGTCAATGTCGCAATAGGTAGTTTTAAAATCTCCGGAATACCAGGGGTCCGAGATAGAAGCGCCCCTGCGGCCGCAATAATCCAGAAGGAGGGAGAGCTTGTGTTCTTTGTCACTGCCTAGAATCCGTTCTGCATTTCTTATATTGGAATTGTCCATACAGATCAGGAAATCATAGTGCAGATAGTCAGATGGAGTAAGCTGGCGGGCGCGTTTCCCCTGACAAAAGATGCCGTGGGAGGCCAGCTCATCCCTTGCAGGAGGGTAAACCGGATTTCCGATTCCATTCCAGATTTCTTCACTGCTGGTAGCTGCGGACTGCACTTCAAATCGGTCTTCTAAGCTGCGGTCTTTCAGCATTTTTTTAAACATAAATTCTGCCATTGGGCTGCGGCAGATGTTGCCGTGGCAAATGAATAGTACTTTTATCATCTTATTTTTACTCCTTAATTTGCGACGAAATGCGCCGTTTTGCCTTATAAAGTCTCAAAATGCAATGGCCTCAAAATCACCTGATTTTGGACAAATTTCCGCATTTTTCCGACTTTTGCCACCTGGAACTTATGCACCTTCCATACACTTCTTAAAGTCGCTGGCCGCATCAGAAAAACTCAAATGCGTGTAGGTATCTAAAGTAATTCCAATCTCCGAATGACCCATGATATATTGCAGGTTCTGGGCATTCATCCCCCGCCTTGCCATCTTAGAACAAAAGGTATGACGGCAGACATGTGGCGTGATTCGTGGCAATTATCCGGCTCGGGTAGACTCCCTAACACTCTGCCTGGTCTCCACATAGCGTTCTG
>CAVFRH010000011.1:0-15864 GCA_963624695.1 bacterium | reverse complement strand
ACGGTCTTAGGACAGCGGAAACTGAGATAGATGTGCTCTGTATTGACAGAATGGGGGAAAATTCTATTATGCCTTATTTTCTGAAAGCGGATTTGATGAGAAGATTATTAATGACGCTAATGAAAATGAAATTACATTTTACGATCTTGAAACGATTGTGGGGATAATGATCATTTCTATTACAAAGAAAAGAAAGTCTCCTGGACGACGTTGGATGAAGTGCGAAATAGAAGCAAACAGGCAGCGAAGAAGGGTAGGTTTCTTCTCTTTCATTGGAGAGGCGGATATCTGACAAAAGAAATTCTAAATGAGCTTCTTGGGATTTTTAATGAAGAGGCTGCAGCGAGAGAAAAGCATGCTTTGGTCTCATTAAACTGGCCCCAGGCTGTGTTGCAGGTACGTTTTGCTGAAGGCACGGGACAGGAAACTGTGGAGATGGAAGAGGCAAATGAAGGTGAGATGTAGAGCTTTACAGCTGAAGGAAGTGCATTTGCCTGGGTTATGGAAAATTGAAATTTATGGGAGAATGCCAAAATGAGCATAGAGTTAATTCCAAAACAGGTACATTTAAATGATTCAAGTTTCAAGAAGTCCAAAGAACTCTTAAAGACTGCGTTTCCTAAAAAGGAACAGACTCCGGCATTCCTTCTGCTTATAGGTACACGAAAGAAGACGATTCACTTTGCAGCCTTCTATGATAATGAAAACTTCGCAGGACTATTGTATACAATTGAGAATGATAAATACTATTTTATCTTGTATCTGGCTGTGAATCAGGAAATGAGATCAAAAGGATACGGTAGAGAGATTCTGAACTATGCATATGCACAGGCCGGTAAGCGGAATATCATCTTAAATGTTGAGCGGCTGGACACAGCGGCAGATAATTATGAGCAGAGACTTAAGAGGATTTCATTTTATGAGAAAAACGGGATATGCAGAACAGGATATGGATTTTCCACAGGAGGAGTAGATTATTCTGTTCTGGCTTCGGATACGAAAAACTTCGATCCATCAGAATGTAAGAAGTTATTCAGAGGGATATCATTAATAACAGAATAGTAGGTGCGGCTATAATTACTAAGTCTGAGACATTGGAATTGTAATGATTCCGGTATTTTAGACTGGGTTTTTAGTTGTCATATATAATGTTCTTAATGATTAAAATTATCATAATTCGATAGTCATTATAAAGAAGAATATGGTATAATGAAAAGAGTTAGACAAGGCTAACTTGAAAATGAAAGGAGGATAATGAAATGCTTGTAAGAACATTATTTATTATCGGATTTTGCCTGTTTTTTTGGCTGATCTGTTACTTCTGTACAGGAGATGATAAGAAAAATATGTCCGGTTTTCGGACTTATCCGGATGAAGTACAGGAAATTATTCGAAAAGATCCAAAACTTGGGAAAATGGCGCCTAAGGAAATTAATATAGTCAAGGTGTTTGGCGCTAATTTGCTGACCTTTACAATTCTTTTTACCTGCATTGGAGAAATCTTAAAACGGACGATAGGATTTCAAGGCTTTGCCGATACATTTCTCTTTATTTTGATTTTGGGAGAAGCCTTGAACCTGTTTGATTTGCTTATTATTGATCTTCTTTGGTGGAGAAATACTAAAAGAATTCGATTTTCTTGTGCTCCGAATAAGGCGCTGTACCAAGATCCAAGGAAGCATATTGGATCTTTTGTGAGAGGTGCAGTCATGTATGTAATTGTTGCGGTAATTTCAGCAGGAATATTGATGCTGTATTGAGAAAAATAGGACTTCATTAGTTGGCAAAACCATTAAAAAGTGAAAAAAAATTCAAATTGGTAAAATATAGATGCGTTTCGTAATTGGTAATGTACATAGGCTTTCAGAATAATTGCAAAATAAGGAGGCAATGAACGTGAGAAGAGTAGAAAAGTTCTAAAAAGAAGCAGAAACTTATTATCTTGCAACAGTAGAAGGAGACCAGCCAAGAGTAAGACCTTTTGGCACAGCCCATATATTTTACCATTGAACTTTGGAATGGACTGTAAGCATTAAAGAAGCTTATGAGGCATTATCACAAGGAGAAAGAGGCTTATTTCAATCCTGCAACGTTTTCTTTTTACCAAAGTGAGTGCTTGAAAGAAAGATAATGAAAGATATTCAAGCAAATGTTATAATGTGGCTTGTATATTGGAATATTCGGAGAAATTGAATTCGAAATACGAAAAGGAGAAAATGAAAATGGTGCATGGCAGATGATCTTTGGAGTCAATACTTTGCTGGATTATCGCAAATGCGGCTGACTTTTTAAGAAATTTATAGAGAGTGAAGTAAATGACATGGGACACTTTTATTTTGTAAGACACGGACAGACTGTTTGGAACGTTGAAAATAAAATATGCGGAAAGACGGATAGCCCGCTGACTGAGCATGGCCGTGAACAGGCTACAGAGACCGGAAGAAATATTTTGGCACAGGGCATTGCAGCGGACGAGATTTTAAGCTCACCACTGAGCCGTGCGGCAGATACCGCAAAGATTATTTCTGAGATGACAGGAATTCCATGGAGAGTGGAGCCAAGACTAATCGAGCAGAGCTTTGGAAAATGGGAGTCTACTCCAAGAGACGGTCAGGACTTCAAAAAGGCAAAAGAGTTTTTTGCCTGCAGTCACGAGGGCGGCGAGTCAACGCTCCGCCTGGCACAGAGGATTTACAACCTGCTGGATGATATCAAGGCAGAGTCAGATGAGAAGACGTATATCTTGGTGGCACACAATGGAATCGCCAGAGTGGTGCAATCTTATTTCACCGATATGACGAATGAAGAATACGCTGCATGGGGCGTGAAAAACTGCGCAGTGATCAGATATGATTTTGAGTAAAGATTGTGAGGAAAATGCACGAAAACGCAATATAACGATTTATAAAGGAGCAAAAAATGAATTACATTTCAAGAGACAAAGCACTTGAATTATTAAAGAAGTACAATAAGGATCCATTCCACATTCAGCATGCATTTACAGTAGAAGCTGTCATGAAATGGTATGCCAAAGAGCTTGGATTTGAAGCGGATGCAGAATACTGGGGCATTGTTGGACTCTTGCATGATGTTGACTTTGAGCAGTATCCGGATGAGCATTGCCTTAAGGCACCGGAGCTTCTAAGAGAAGCCGGAGTAGGAGAGGATATCATACATGGAGTCTGCTCCCACGGATACGGCATTACAGTTGGCAATGGCACAACGATTGATGTGGAGCCGACCCATCTTATGGAAAAGGTTCTCTTTGCAGCAGATGAGCTTACCGGCCTGATCTGGTCGGCATCTCTTATGAGACCGTCAAAGAGCACCAAGGACATGGAACTGAAGTCTCTCAAGAAGAAATATAAGAGCAAGGGATTTGCAGTTGGATGCTCCAGAGAAGTGATCGCCAGAGGGGCAGAGCAATTAGGATGGGAGCTGGATGAGCTTTTGGAAAAAACTCTTGAGGCAATGAAAGCAAGTGAGGATATTATAAATGCTGAGATGGAAGCAGAATTTCCGAAAGAAGAGGAAGAAAAAATGAAGCTCATCGAAAATGAAGACGGCCTGGGAATTGAGCCATTATTTGAGGAAACTGTAGACTTTGATACATTTTCCAAGTCGGATTTTAGGGCGGTAAAGGTAAAGGCCTGCACGGCAGTACCGAAGTCTAAGAAGCTTTTACATTTTACATTGGATGATGGCACAGGAACAGATCGGACAATTCTTTCTGGAATACATGCATATTATGAGCCGGAAGAGCTGGTTGGAAAGACGCTGCTTGCCATTACAAATCTTCCGCCAAGAGCTATGATGGGCATTGATTCCTGTGGAATGCTTTTGTCAGCCATTCACTATGAAAATGGAGAGGAAAGACTGAATCTTGTTATGTTGAATGACGCAATCCCGGCCGGAGCGAAGCTTTATTAATAAGTGATAAAGAGCGGAGATATTTTCATAGAGGAAAAGAGATTATTCAGGAAATTGGTGGGAATAAGATGACAGAAAAAGAAAAAATGCAAAAGCAGATGCTTTATGATGCAAATTATGACAAAAGTTTATTAGAAGAAAGAAACAAGGCAAAAGACCTCTGTTACGAGTACAATCAGCTGTGTCCGTCCGATGAAGAAGGAAAGCAAAAAATCATGAAACAGCTTCTTGGAAAAACCAAGGGGGATTTCTGCATCATTTCCCCGTTCTGGTGCGACTATGGCTATAACATAGAAATCGGAGAAAACTTCTTCGCCAACCACAATACGGTAATTCTTGATTGTGCAAAGGTGAAATTCGGGGATAATGTTTTTGTTGCACCGGATTGCGGTTTCCATACAGCAGGACATCCGATCGATTTTGAGAGAAGAAACCAAGGCTTGGAGTATGCGTATCCCATTACAATAGGGGATAATGTATGGATTGGAGCAGGAGTTCAGGTTATGCCAGGTGTTACAATTGGCAGTAATGTCGTAATCGGTGGAGGAAGCGTTGTAGTCAAGGACATTCCGGACAATTCAGTAGCGGTCGGAAATCCATGCAAGGTGATACGTGCCATTACAGAGGAAGACAAGAAAACCTGTTGGGACAGGTAAATGGTATGGAGGTAATGCGATGAAGCAATGTATGGACTCAGAAAATCTGCACCGCAGATTAAAAAAAATCATCGGACAGGTGCAGGCAATTGACAAAATGATAGATGAAGATGTTCCATGTGAGGACATTCTTTCTCAGCTGAATGCAGCGAAATCTGCACTTCATGGATGCGGAAAGGTAGTCCTGGAAGGACACATTAAACATTGCGTTCGAGATGGAATCCAGCATGGCGATGCAGACAAGACAATAGAGAATTTTACCAAAGCGGTAGAACGCTTTGCAAACATGGGATAGGACATCAAAGACTTGACAGCCCATACCCCTATAGGTATAATGAGCCCATACCCCTTAGGGTATGTGAGGGCTAAAATGAAAAATCTACGAAAAAAGCTGGAAGATTTATTGGACCTTGGGGGTGTGAAAAAAGATGTCACACTCCTTATTATTTCAGGTGCTGCACTGGTGCTCAGTCTGACAAAGATGATCAAACTTCCGTTTGACATTGCCTGGGTTGCCATTCTTCTTTGCGGCGTTCCGATTATTCTAGAAGCAGTCATCGGTTTAATTACCGAGTTCGATATCAAGGCAGATGTCTTGGTTTCGCTTGCCTTGATCGCTTCTGTTTGCATTGGAGAAGACTTTGCAGCCGGAGAAGTTGCATTCATTATGCAGATCGGTGCGCTGCTGGAGGACTTGACGGTTGCGAAAGCAAGAGCAGGCATTGAAAAGCTTGTAAAGCTTACGCCGCAAACGGCAAGAATCATCGAAAATGGAACTGAGAGCGTTATTGCTGCAAATCAGGTAAAAAAAGGTGACGTGATCAGAGTTTTGCCCGGAGAAAGCATTCCGGTGGACGGAGTCATCGTTTCAGGGCAGACATCGATCAATCAGGCTGTTATGACAGGAGAATCATTACCGGTGGACAAGACAGTCGGAGACGAGGTATCAAGCGGTACCGTCAACCAGTTTGGTGTTTTTGAAATGAAGGCAACAAAGGTTGGTGAAGATAGTTCGATTCAAAGAATGATAAGGCTTGTGCAGTCAGCAGATGCGGGGAAGGCGAAAATAGTCGGAATTGCAGACAGATGGGCTACCTGGATTGTAGTAATCGCACTTTCTGCAGCAGCCTTAACCTGGCTTATAAGCGGCGAGATCATCCGATCCGTTACAATCCTTGTTGTTTTTTGCCCCTGTGCCTTGGTTCTGGCAACTCCGACAGCGATTATGGCGGCAATCGGAAATGCAACGAAGCATGGCTTCCTTGTCAGGCAGGGAGATGCTCTTGAAAGACTCTCAACTGTGAAAACAATTGCGTTCGATAAAACCGGAACCTTGACAAGCGGGAAGCTTACGGTTACAGCATATAAAAGTGTATCAGAAAAATTTTCAGATGAAGAGGTTTTTTCTTTCGCTGCAGCAGCTGAAATTCTTTCAGAACACCCAATCGGGAAAGCAGTTGTGGCCTCATACAAAGAACAGATTTCTGCAGAAATACCGAAATGTGAAGCCTTTAAGATGACGGTTGGGCGAGGGGTATCTGCTGTGATAAAGGACAAAAAAATAGTTGCCGGAAATAGCAGACTTTTAAAGGAAAACGGCATTATGCTTGGAGACAATGCTGAGAGCGATGAATTTTATGCCAAAGGATGCACCGTAATATATATCGGCATTGAGGAAGAATTTGCCGGATATATTGTTCTTTCAGATGTTTTAAGAAACGAAAGCAGCCAGATGATTTCAAAGCTAAAGCAGCTTGGTGTTACACCGGTCCTGCTCACCGGTGATAATAAAAATGCAGCAGGAAGTATCGCAAAAAAACTCAATATTTCACAATATCAGGCGCAATGTCTGCCGGAAGACAAAATGAGATATATTGAAAGCAGCGAAAAAGAAGGAAAGCCTGTTTGCATGATCGGAGACGGAATAAATGATGCCCCGGCACTGAAACGTGCAGCGGTTGGCATAGCCATGGGCGGAATCGGAAGCGACATTGCCGTAGATGCAGCAGATATCGCTCTGGTAGATGATGAGGTAAAAGAGCTCCCGCATCTGCTGGCACTTTCAAAGCGAATGATGAACACCATCAAATTAAATATGACATTTTCAATGTGTTTGAACTTTGTAGCCATCATACTTGCAATCATAGGTACACTGAACCCGATCGTAGGTGCTTTAGTACACAATGCAGGATCGGTACTTGTAATTATAAATTCATCTTTGCTTTTAAAATGGAGAAAAATCTAGGCTGAAGTATTATCCCTCCCGGGAAGTGCCTCGTATAAAGAGATATAAGATAAAACAAAACATCCAAGGGGGATAAACAATATGAAGATCAAAAATTTATTTAAGAAAGTTCTTGCTACTACACTTGCCGCTGCTGCAATCCTTACCGCTACTGCCGGATTTTCATCCAAAAAGGCAGAAGCAGCCAGCGTTACTATCTTCGGTGATGAAAATGCCTGTGCTTACGTTTACGAAGATGGAAGCGGCTATATTGAATGCTACAAGGAATTTACGGAAGAGAACCCACTTACCGAAATTAATGGCGTTCCACTGAAAGAGATCATTACCTTTAATGATGGTGGCTATGTGGATGAATATTACAATTATTATTTCCATAAGGACTATGGAGATGGTTTGACAGTGTTGTCCAGTAAACATACCGCTTATGTACATGGATGCGGACCGGAAGGTTTCTTCAGTGGATCCGGATATCTTCATTTCACAGATGAAAAAGGTACCTACGATTATTCCTTATGGAGCCACGACGTAGAATGGCATACCTTTGAATATGAGAGCTTTGCAACAATGATCACAAAGATCAGCTGGAATTCATAATTACATATAGAAGAACGAAAAAAGGGAGTATCCAAAGTTTAGAGATTTACACAAAACTTGGGATACTCCCATTTTTAGTCAAGCATACTTTAGGAAATCATGCTTAACTAAATTTATTTACAAATCAGACACGAGCTTCATTGTAATGTATGAAAAAAATAAATTTTTTATCTCTCCCTTCAATCTATTCGTATAAAGATATAGAAAATACAAGGCCGAAGAGGTCTTTTGGAAAAGAGGAAATAGATATGAAGAGCAAAGGAATAGCAAAAAAATTAGTAGTTGGCTTTTTCGCAGTGACATTGGCAGTGACAGGAGTGATCGCATCACGGGCAACAAAAGTACAGGCAGCGGTTACCACGGAGGGCAGTACAAAAATTATTTCCGACAGCAATGCAACCGCTTATATTAATTCAGATGGAAGCGGAAAGATCGTGTTAACTGACAATTTCAAAATGTATGATGTGCTGGAAAGTATAGACGGTATTCCATTGAAGGAGATCATTACCTTTCACGATAACGGATATGTAAGTGACTTTACCTATGAGGACTCCGAGTATCTTCCTATAGGAGGCTTCAAGGAGATTGTGGTTCATGCAGCAGGACCGAAAGGAATCCTTAGCGGAGCCGGTCATCTGAAATTTACGGACAAAACAGGGGATGTTTACGACCTCTCCATTTGGAGAAGCTACTACATCAGCCACGGTGTCACCTATTACAGCAGTGATCCTACAATCACCCAGATAGAGTGGTATTCATAAAAAATAAAATTTTTTATCCATCCCCAAAAGTGCCTCGTATAAAGAGATATAAGATAAAACAAAACATCCAAGGGGGATAAACAATATGAAGATCAAAAATTTATTTAAGAAAGTTCTTGCTACTACACTTGCCGCTGCTGCAATCCTTACCGCTACTGCCGGATTTTCATCCAAAAAGGCAGAAGCAGCCAGCGTTACTATCTTCGGTGATGAAAATGCCTGTGCTTACGTTTACGAAGATGGAAGCGGCTATATTGAATGCTACAAGGAATTTACGGAAGAGAACCCACTTACCGAAATTAATGGCGTTCCACTGAAAGAGATCATTACCTTTAATGATGGTGGCTATGTGGATGAATATTACAATTATTATTTCCATAAGGACTATGGAGATGGTTTGACAGTGTTGTCCAGTAAACATACCGCTTATGTACATGGATGCGGACCGGAAGGTTTCTTCAGTGGATCCGGATATCTTCATTTCACAGATGAAAAAGGTACCTACGATTATTCCTTATGGAGCCACGACGTAGAATGGCATACCTTTGAATATGAGAGCTTTGCAACAATGATCACAAAAATTAGCTGGAATTCTTAATTTTAATAGAAGAATGAAAAAGCGGCAGTTCGAGCTATGTAGCCCGGACTGCCGTTTTCTGGTAAGCGTACGTTCGCAAAACAATGTGAAAGCGTTACAATCGAATCCTTTACTTCAGATAATCCATAATTTGATGGATGATTTCCGGACTTTTATAGCCCTTACCATCTTTACCATCCATTCCAAAAACAACTGCATAGCTGAAATTGGTTGCCATGCATTCCTCCGGATCCTCGCAATAGTCGGTGTTTTCTCCCATTACTTCATTGAAATCCGATGCATCAGTATAGCTGTAAAGGGTTCCGTCAGAAATATCTACAAGGCCGGTATACATGCTGTTAAATAAGCTGTCACCTGGATTTTCAAAGCTGTCCTTCGTCAAAAATACAAGATAGCAGTCCTTCTTTTCTCCGTTTATAGTGAAGGTGGCATAGCTGTCGTGCCGCTCCACGTCCGGATTTGAAATCATCTGGGCATGAACCGCTTCCGGAATGTCAAATTCCTCGTCCGCTACAGTAAAGCCAAGGATGCCGTACATTGCCTTGCGAAAATCGGAATTGCTGCGGGTTAAACAGTGAAAGAGCTCATGGGCAAGTACCTCATAGGCCGTGTCAGCAGTCTTAGCTTCGTCTTTTACCAACATGGACAGGACTGTTTCAGAGAAAAAGATGGTGGTTCCATGGGTATAGGCACCTGCACCGGATGCCTCCTGCATGGTTGTTTTGGCAAAAGAAATAGTTTCCATTTCCGGTAAGTGCAGACCGGCAGCATCAAGCTTTTGTTCGACCGCTTCTACAGTCCTATCCAGTATGGCCTTTTCCTCTTCCGTGAAATCAAGAGCCTGCTCAGCCGAATATTCAATATATTCCTCTTTTGTTGCATCCTTTTTCTGCATAAAAAAGTCCAGGCATTTCTGGCTGAGACCATCGTAGTAAGAATCAAGCCCTCTTAGGGTGTTTGCACATTCCTGAGCAGACAAATAATTGTAATCAATATGGGAAGAAGTAGTCGTCTCGGTTGAGCTGTCCGCTTTCCCGCAGGAGCCAAAAGACAGGGCAAGAACAAGACTAACAATAAGTGACACAAGTTTTTTCATAAATCTCCTCCAATGAAATACCGGGATTCCAAAAGACCTTTGTTTGATCCCGTGAATTTCTATTATTTTGCGGCAGAAAAAGGTATAATGCAAGCAGGAAATCAGACATACTGCAACAGTGCAAATAGATAGAAAGAAGAAAAAAAGACATGAAATATGACTTTACATCCATCCTGGACCGCCACAACATGGATGCCCTGGCAGTAGACGGCCTTGGAATGGGCGGAATGTGCCCCGCAAAACCAAAGGAAGGCTTTGATGCAATTCCCATGTGGGTAGCAGACATGAATTTTCCGACGGTACCCACAATTCCAAAGGCAATCATAGATCGGGCCAAGCATCCGGCATACGGATATTTTTTTCCAAGAGAAGAATATTTTCAGTCCATCATCGACTGGCAGACCAAACGAAATGGTGTTAAGGGACTGAAAAAAGAGCACATCGGCTATGAAAATGGAGTGCTGGGCTGCGTCATCTCAGCCTTAACCGCCTTTGCCGCACCGGGAGATGCAGTGCTGCTGCATAGTCCAACCTATATCGGCTTTACGGTATCTATAGAAGACAATGGCTTCAAAATGGTCCACAGTCCCTTAAAGAAAGATGAAAAGGGAATCTGGCGAATGGATTTTAAAGACATGGATGCGAAAATCAAAGAAAATCATATCCACGTGGCGGTATTTTGCAGTCCCCACAATCCTTGCGGGCGTGTATGGGAAAGATGGGAGATCGAAAAGGCAATGGAGGTTTACAAGGCCAATGACTGTCTTGTAATTTCCGATGAGATCTGGTCGGATTTGATTTTGGAAGGCTATCAGCATATCCCGACCCAGTCCGTAAGTGAGGATGCCAGAAACAGAACCGTTGCCGTCTATGCACCCAGCAAAACCTTCAATCTGGCAGGACTGGTTGGCAGCTATCACATTATTTACAACAAATACCTTCGGGACAGGGTTTTCGCAAAGAGCAGCAAGCCTCATTACAATGAAATGAATGTTTTGTCTATGCATGCTTTGCTTGGAGCCTACCAGCCGGAGGGTTATGAGTGGGTAGATGAGCTTTGTCAGGTGCTCAGCAAAAATGTGGACTATGCCTGCAATTATATAAAGGAACACTTCGAAGGAGTGGAAGTCAGCAGACCCCAGGGAACCTACATGCTCTTTCTGGATTGCCAGAAATGGTGTGAAGCACACAAAAAGAGCATCGAAGAAGTGCAAAAGGCAGGCTGGGAGGTAGGAGTTGCATGGCAGGACGGAAGAATGTTCCTGCATCCAAGTGCAATCCGAATGAATCTGGCACTGCCTACAAGCAGGGTGCAGGAGGCCTTTGAAAGACTGGACAAATATGTATTTAACAAATAAGAAATACGACAAGAGCAAGCAATATTATCTGGTGGTTTACGATGAAGAAACCGGGCTGGAGAAGTGGAGAAATCCGGTGATCATGGATCTGGCACTGGTGGATGATTTTGGATTTTAATTGTATTTCTCGAAATTAGGGAAATGGATTACACAGTTTCTTCAAATTAGAGGTGTAATTTGAAAAGCGTTTCTTCTATAATGAGCTTAACAAGAGGGCTTGAAAGAAAAGTTTTGTGAAGGAGATGAGTATTATGTATGATCATGGACCAGGAATGGGAGGCCCTGGAATGGGTGGACCACACGGAGGACCTGGCATGGGAGGCCCTGGAATGGGCGGACATCACGGACACAGAGGCGGAGGCCCCTGGGGACCACCTCCACCACCCGGAAGAGGAGGCTGCGGATGCTGCCTGATGCCATTTGTTTTCGTAATCGGACTTGTAGTGGCAGTGGTGGCAATGATCCTGTAAATAAGTAAATCGTGTTGCAGACGGAAGGAGTATATGAGGATGAATCATATGCTCCTTTTCTATGTTGAGTGGAATCAGTAAGGGGCTTGGGTGCGGGCAATTTCCAAAGTCCTGCTTTCTGCCCTGATGGCATATTGCCATCAGGGCAGAAAATTGTGTACGAAATAAAAGAAAATAATTGAGAGTTTTAATCGGGTATGTTATCGTAGAGACATAAAGAGAGGAAAGTCGGAACATACGGTCTACCCTCAAGTATATCCTTAAAGATCTCATAAACGAGACCAATAAGGGCTGTAATAAATATTTGTCATATGATCGGGGTGTAGAAATGCATCTCGATTTTTTCTTGCAGTTGATTAAAGGAGAAGCAAAGTGAAATTTTTACATTTAGGAGATCTTCATCTGGGAAAATTTCTGGGAGATTTTGATTTGAAGGAGGATCAGAAATATATATTGGAACAGATACTGGACATTATAAAAAATAGATCAGTAGATGCAGTGCTGATCGCAGGAGATGTTTACGACAAATCCATTCCAAGTGAAGCGGCGACCAGACTCCTGGATTCCTTTTTAAAGAGCCTGTCACAAATGGGAGTATCTGTCTATATGATCAGCGGAAATCACGATTCCGACGAAAGACTGAATTTCGGAAGCAGCTTATTTGAAAAAAATCAGATTTATATTTCTTCTGTTTACAGGGGCTCTCTATATAAAAGAAACGTGACGGATGAATACGGAGAATTGAACATTTACATGCTTCCCTTTGTCAAGGCGTCCAGGGTGAGGCATTTTCTGCCAGAGGAAAAAATGGAATCCTATGAGGATGCAGTAAGGGCCATTATCCAAAAGGCAGAGATAGACAGCAGCAAAAGAAATCTGATCCTAGCCCACCAGTTTGTAACGGGAAAATCAGAAGATCCGAAAATGGCCGGATCAGAAAGTGCAGCCGTAAAGACGGTAGGAATGGTGGAAAAAATAGGCTGCGATGTCTTTGACGCCTTCGATTATGCAGCTCTTGGTCATATCCATTCACCGCAAAAGGTGGGACGGGAGGAGGTACGCTATTGCGGTTCACCTTTAAAATACTCTCTCAGTGAGGCGAACAACGACAAGTCTGTACCCCTCATTACTATGGGAGAAAAGGGAAATCTTCAAATAGAGCAGGTTGCTCTGAAGCCCAAAAGAGACCTAAGGCATCTTACAGGCCCCATGGCGCTTTTGCTGGACAGGAAAAATGTAACAGGAGCTGAGGACTACATTTATGCTACCTTGACCGATGAAGACATTATTCCGGATGCCATGGGAATTTTCCGCCAAACTTATCCAAATACCGTGAGGATTGATTACAACAATTCTCATACCAAAGAACTGGAAATGGTAGATATTTCAAAAATTGCAGAACAGAAAAGCTTTTCGGATCTGATCAGTGACTTTTACAGCATGATCTATGGCTGCCCGATCAGTGAGGAGGAAATGAAGCTTATGAAGGAAGTAGCACAGGAGGCAGGAATCAATGAAGCCAATTAAACTGATCATAAGTGCCTTTGGCCCATACGCCACTTTGATGCCGGAGATAAATTTTATGCCTTTTGAAGAGAAGGGACTTTTTTTGATCTCCGGAGATACAGGAGCCGGAAAGACAACCATTTTTGATGCCATATGCTTTGCGCTTTACGGCAGCACCAGCGGAGAGTACCGGGACAATAAAAATCTGCGCAGCGAATATGCAAAGCCAGAAGAGAAAAGCTATGTGGATTTTTATTTTTCCCATCAGGGAAAGGAATACCATGTATGGAGGAGTCCGGAGTACAAAAGGCCGAAGAAAAAGGGAAAAGGAACTATTACTGAAAATTCCAAGGCAATATTTTATTGTCAGGATGCTGCTCCCATCGAGGGACTCAGCCAAGTTAAGGATGCGGTAGAAAATCTCCTTCATATTACGGAGCTGCAGTTTAAGCAGATTACCATGATCGCCCAGGGAGAATTTCGAAAGCTCTTAAACGCAAAAACCAACGAAAGAACCGGCATTCTTCGTACGATTTTTATGACCGAAGGATACAACAGTCTGGAATTTAAGCTTGCAGACAGAAAAAAGAAAATAGAAGGGATGAGGGATTCCACAGAAAAAAGTATTGTTCAGTATTTCTTAGATGTGAAGGCAGATATCAGCAGCTCTTTCGCAGAAGACCTGTCCCGGCTGCAGGAAATGGCAGAAAGGTCCGGCTCTGCCTGGAATATACAGGAGCTTCTTGAAATTATGCAAAAGCTGATCGAAGAAGACGAAGCAGAGAAAAAGAGAATTGAGAAGGAAGGCAAAGAGGCGAAGCAGCTTTTAAAGAAAAGTGAAAATCAGCTGACCCTGGCCAGAAGTAACAATCAGCTCTTGGAAAGCAAAAAAATGCTGGAGGAAGAAAAGACAGAGCTGGATGGGAAAAAAGCAAATATTGATGCCTTGTCGAAGCGTTTGGAAAGACAAAGATCTGCTACAAGACTGCTATATCCTTCCTATCAGTCCTGGGAAAAAAGGAAAAAAGAAAGAAGCCAGGCAGAAGGTGACGTAGAACAGAAAAGAGAGTATCTTGTCCTCGGAAAGGAAGAACTGCAGAAAAAAGAAAAAATTCTGGAAAATGCGAAAAAAGAGAAGGGGGAAGCGGACCGTTTAAACAGGGAAGCAGAGCTGCTTGCTGCAGAAAAAGAAAAATATAGCTTAAGAGATAGCCTGACAGAAGCGGAAAAAGTTCTGCAGCAGAAAAAGACAGTGCTGGAAGAGCAAAAAGAGGAACTTTTGAAAAAAGAGTCTGCTCTTCTGGAAAAAATCGAAGCATTAAAGGTCGTAACCGAAAGCTTGCAGGACAGCCCTCTGGAAGAAAGCCGTGCGCAAAATGAAGGAGAAAAGTTAAGAAGGCTCTTTGAAAGTCTGACTACAGTCTGTGAAGTAGATATACCAAAAAGAAAGGTATTGCAAAAAAATCTTGAGAAGCAGCAAAAGCAATATGAAGAGGAAAGTCAAATGTATTTCGATGCTGCAAACAGGCGTTTGGAAGCTGAAAAGATTTTCATTTATTGCAGTGCAGGAATGTTAGCAAAGAAATTGCAGGAGGGAATGCCCTGTCCGGTTTGCTGATCAATTCACCACCCAAATCCTGCTTCAGTGCCAGAAGAAGTGGTGTCAGAGGAAGAGCTTGAACAGTTGAAAAATGCAGAAGCAGATTGTCTGGCTCGAAAAAGCAAAGCAGAAAAGGAGTTAACTCAGGCAGACACTTATTTGAATGAATTTGAGACACATCTGAAAGAAAGGGCAGAGGCCTGTCTGAAAAGTCAAATTCTTTCCGAAAGAAAGTGGAATGCAGACAGACCCATAGAGGAGGTTGTAGCTGCCTTGGACATTGCTAAAGAGAAGCTTACCCAAAATGAGCAGCTGAAGAAAAAACGAAAAGAGGACAGCGAAAAACTGGAGCAGGCGAAGGCAGATCTGGAAAAGATAAGAGGAGAAGAAAGAGAAGCACTGACGAAGAAAAAGGAAGAGCTGACCCAAAATCTTAGAGAGACGGAAAGAACTTTGGCAGAGAAGCAGGCGGTTTTAAAAACCCTCCAGAATTTAAAATTTGACAATTGGAATGCAGCACAGATTTGTATCGAGAAGCTTAAAAAAGGAGCAGATGAAATTCTGGAAAGAATAGAAGCTGCACAAAGAGAGGAAAATGCAGCGGCCAAGGAACAGGCTCAAACCCAGTCTGCACTTTTGACTCAGGAACAGAACTTGCAAATTCAGAAGAAAAAAGAGCAGGAAGAAAAGGAAAATCTGGACAGCCTGATAAAGAAAGAAGATTTTTCTTCTATAGAGGAAATGCTGACATTTCTATCTACTGAGGAGAAAATTGCAGCTGTTGAAAAAGAGATAAATGACTATTACCAGGACGTAAATATAAATCAGGCCAGGCTGCAGCAGGCAAGGAGCGAGGCAGAAGGGAAGACTTATGTGGACGAGGAGGAGCTTCGGCTCAGAATAGCAAAAGAGGAAGAAGCCTTTGATGCCCTAAGCAGCAGGCAAAATGCAATCGAAAACCGGATAAAAAGCAATCGGGAAAAGCAAGAGAAGATTGCAAAGCAAAGGGAAACCTTAGAGCGCTCCAGAGCGGATGCAGCAGTCTGTGAC
>CAVFRH010000010.1:0-13231 GCA_963624695.1 bacterium | reverse complement strand
CAGGAGCATTCATATGCTTGTAAACGCTTTTGCGGGTAATGAAATATGCAGTGATCATAAGGCTTCCGGTCAGGATCCAGGATGCAAGGTAAAGCCACATAAGGGTGGAATAGCTTCGGCTTGCAGCAAAAATAGTCTGAATCCAGAAGAAGCGGAAAACAACCGTACCTATGATGCTTAAAAGTGCAGGCAGAAGGGAACGTCCAAGTCCTCGGATGGCGGCACCGGTAAGCTCATAGAGTCCGGTACAGGCTTCAAAGGCGGCTACCTGGGAGACACGGATCACAGCGTAACGGATGACATTCTGATCGCTGGTATAAAATAAAACCGTATAGTTTAAAGTCAGCATGATCAGAGTGCTCATAAGGGCGGTCAGTCCCATACCCTCCAGCATGCCAAGCCTCAGAACCTTTTTGCAGCGGGCCGGATTTCCGGCACCATAGTTCTGGCTGGTAAAGGTTACAATGGCCTGGGAAAAAGCAGCAATAATATAGTAGGTAAAGTATTCAAAGTTCAATCCGGTAGAGGAGCCGGCAACTGCATCGGAACCAAGTGAGTTTATAGCCGTCTGAACAATGATGTTCGAGAAGGAAAAGAGGCTTGACTGCAAGGCGGCTGGCGCTCCGATCTTTACAATCGTAGACAGAACCCGTTTATCCAGACGCATTTTATTAAAATGCAGCTGGAAGGGGTAGCTTTCATGAAGCAGGATGCGCAGCATCAGGAAGGCACACAGTACGTTGGAAAGGACTGTGGCGGTGGCAACGCCTGCAACTCCCATATGGATTACGATTACAAAAAACAGATTCAGTACAATGTTCAGGCAGCCGGCGACAATTAAAATATATAAAGGCCGCTTGGTATCGCCGATACTGCGAAGCACTGCTGAACCGAAGTTGTAAAACATCAAAAAGGGCAGGGCAAGGCAGTAAATGCGCAGATAGAGCTGAGCCTGTTCCAGAATATTGGAAGGAGTCCCCATAAGAGAAAGAAGGGGCTTTGAAACACATATTCCGAAAACCATCATAAAGAGACCACTAAAGAAGGAAAAGGTGATGGCAGTATGAACTACCTTTGAGATCTGCTCCTGCTTTCCTTCACCGATCAGTCTGGCAATCAAAACATTTGCACCAAGGGCAAGACCGGTAAGAATGTAAATAAAGAGATTGATCACCGGAGAATTTGCACCTACAGCAGCGAGAGCATCAGAACCTGCAAAGTGTCCCGCAACTGCAACATCAGCCGAATTAAAAAGCTGTTCCAAAATAGTGCTTGCGGCAATGGGAATGGAAAAAAGCAAAAGGTTCTTTGCCAAAGGCCCGTGGAGCATATCCATTTTCTGTCCGGAGTCTTTGGAAACTGTATTTTTTTTAGTTTTAGCATTGATTTTATTCATGATTATTATTTACCTGAAAAAGACCCTGGAAAAGCTCCAAGGTCTTAAGTTTTGTATAAAATTATTCAGCATCGGTTTCCTGCTGCAAGGCCAGCATAAGAGCCGGAACAATCTGTTTCTTTCTGGAAACTACATTCGGAAGAATGCAGCTTTCATCGGAAACGGGAACCTTAAAGGCAAGTTCGACAATTTTTTTGCTTCCGTCTCCACAGAAGAGCAACTCTGTGCTTTCATCAAGAATATTGGTAAGCATGAAGTAAACCTGAGAAACACCATTGTGACCGCATTCGTTGCGCATAAAGTCTAACATACGGCCTTTCAGGCTGTCCAGTTCGTCTGGAGCCAGAGAAGAAATCTGACCGACACCAAAGGTAACGGTATCCGTATTGAATTTTTTGAAGTCCTGATAGAAAATCT
This sequence comes from bacterium, assembly GCA_963624695.1. Classification (GTDB taxonomy): domain Bacteria; phylum Bacillota; class Clostridia; order Lachnospirales; family Lachnospiraceae; genus Alectryocaccobium. The sequence continues at coordinate 11,418 of CAVFRH010000010.1, read as the reverse complement.
CTTCCGGAGATTTATTTTTCAGATCACTTCCTGCCTTAAACATTTCAGTAGCAAACTTTTCAATATCGATACCGGCAATAAGGGCCAAAGCGCCTGCTGCCATTTTATCCTGAATGGTACAGGTAGGAGAGCGGAACATAAGGGTATCGGAAATAATAGCGGCACAGAGAATGCCCGCGATTTCCGGTCTTGGATTAATGCGTTCCTCCTGGTAAATACGATGAAGGATGGTTGCTGTGCAGCCAACCGGTTCATTTCGGAAAAGAATCGGCTGTGAGGTCTGTACATCTCCAAGCTTATGGTGGTCAATAATCTCTAATATATCGGCACATTGGATATTGTCTACGGCCTGATCCAGGTCATTGTGGTCAACCAGGATAACCTTCTTTTTGCTCATCCCCAGGAAATTTCGGCGGGATATGGTTCCAATGCATTTTCCGGTAGGTGTAATGACCGGGAAAGCACGATGTTTGTGCTGAACCATGATGTCGCGGATATTGTCGGTATATTCCTCTGTACTGAAGGTGACCAGATTTTTGGTCGGCATAATGGAGCCCAGCGGAATGCTTTGGATCAGCTGTCTGGATACAGAATAGGTATCCATCTCAGTCGTAATGACTACGCAGCCGGCCTTTTCAGCAGCTTCCCGCACAACCGGTTTGAATTCGGTACCAAAGGTAAGCAGGATACAGGAAGCTCCGCATTCGATAGCGGCCAAGGGATGCCTGGTGTCAGTAGCCAGGATAACCAGATCGCCTTTTTCGATTAAGTATTTAAAGGAATCGGTACCAGCAGCACCGATAATAACCTTTCCAAAGGGGAGTCGTGCATCTGGATCACCCAGAGCCACTTTCCCTTCAATGGTTTCTGCAATGGCACCGAAACGGACCTTTGCAGTAGAAAGCATACGGGTGTCGATGGCACTTTCCATATAGGTTCTGGCAATATCGCCTACGGAAATCAGTCCGTCCAGAGAATCGTCTTCATTTCGAACAGGCAATGTAACCAGAGAGTTTTCTTTCATAATACTCCAGGCACGCTTCAAACTGCATTCACGGTCTACCTTCGGACTTTTTCGGATGTCCATGTCTTTTACCTGAGTTCCTACATCCACAAGGTAGGCAGGAATTTCCATTCCAAACTGTTCCAGAACGTAGCGGGTTTCTCCATTGATGGGGCCGGCACGGTACGGAACGTAATGCCTGTCCGGATCCAGTTTGTTTTTCAGTTCGGCAAATGCAATGGCGGAACAGATCGAGTCTGTATCCGGATTCTTATGCCCAACTACAAAAACAAGATCCTTTGTATTGGATTGCATAAATAAATATCTCCTTCAAATTAAATATCAAATAATTATAACAGTCTATGGAGAAATTGTAACATTTTCACAGAAACTGTCAACCGTTTTGACGGCAATTTGTTTTCTTTGCAAAAGTACGGATAATTGCGACAAGGGTAATGATGAGAATGACAGAATCCATGGACAAGGAAGAAAAGTCGTGGATCAGAAAATCATAAATAATCCAGAGCAGAAGGTTGACAAAAATGTTGATCTTTATCATACGTTCGGAATGAAAAATTAAGGCACCTATGGTATAGAGAATGGTGGCAGCGGTAACAATCCAGCCGATTGCACCCAGATTATTTACAAAAAATCCAACCAGGACCAAAAGACCCACAAAGAAAAGAGATACCGGAAGGGTCAGTTTCCCTTTTGCAGTCAGAATGTTTCGGACAGCACAAAGAAGAAGGACAGCGATACCGGACCAGGAGGTAAAAAATACATTTGCCAAGGCTAGAAGGCTGCACTGCAAGGTTTGATAAACATAGGTTTTTTGGGTATCTCTTGTCCAGGAAGCCATTGCAGTAAAGACGGCAGCAAGAAGAGAAACCAGATTTCCAATCACAATATTCATAATAGTCCTTTATAAAAAATCTGTCACATTAACCGCATAATGTGACAGATCTACAAATTTCAAGCTAAATGGTGTATGGCGGAAAGCAGTTCAGCAGGCTTAGAGACCAGAAGATCTGCACTGTCAAGCTCACCCTCCCGGCCGTAGCCGTAAAGGCATCCGATGAAGGGAATGCAGCTGCCTCTGGCGCCTTCCATATCACTGAAGCGATCTCCAATCATAATGTAGGAGCCGGGCTGCTTTTGCCGAATGCTGTTTATAATGGCAGATTTGGGCTGATAGTCAAAGCTCTGGCAGTCATAAAAGGCCTGAAACCAGCGGTCCATGGAAAAGGCAGACCAGTTGGCATCTCGATAGGAGCTTTGGCAATTGCTGACAATAATCATGTCATAGCCTTCCGTTTTTAAAAGATCCAAAAGAGAAGGAATGCCATCGTACCAAAGTCCCTGACCTTTTCGAATCAGATTTTCCATGTCTTTTCCAACCCGGCCGGAAATTTCTTTTGTCAGCTTTGGGTCAAGCTGAGGAAGAAAAGAGGACCACATATCCTTTACGTTAATTCCAAGCCAGGAGGAGATGGTTGCATCATCCACGGGAGGAATTTCAATGTGATGTGTTTCTCTTAACCAGGACAGATTCTGCAGTATAGCTGCTTTGTATACTGCCATGGTCTGGTGGATGGTGCCGTCGTAATCAAATACCAGAGTCGGAAGCTTTGCAGCGGCCATATTAAATCTGCTTCATGAGATTTACCATCTCAATTGCGGAAAGAGCACAGTCATATCCTTTGTTTCCGGCTTTGCTTCCGGCACGGGAGATCGCCTGCTCAATGTTTTCTGTTGTGATGATGCCGAAGAGAACCGGTACGCCTGTTTTCAGACTTACCTGTGCAACTCCCTTTGCTGCCTCATTGCAAACCAGATCATAGTGGGAAGTATCGCCGCGGATTACAGCGCCAACGCAGATGACTGCATCATATTTTTTGGATTCTACCATTTTCTGGGCGATCAGAGGAAGCTCAAAAGCACCCGGAACCCATGCTGCTGTAATGTTGGATTCTTCTACGCCGTGACGTACCAGACCGTCTACAGCTCCGCCAAGAAGTTTGTTTACAATGATCTCATTAAAACGGGAAGCTACAATACCAACCTTCATTCCCTCTGGTGCAACTACTTTTCCTTCTATTAAATTGATGTTATTCATTTTGATCCTCCTGATTGTATCTTTTAAATTATTTATACAAAGTTTTTCCTTATATAAAGCAGATCATACCTTGATCTGTGTGAAGATATGTCCCATTTTTTCCTGTTTGGTATGTAAATAGCGGCTGTCGTATTTCTGCGGTGCAACTTCGATAGGAACACGCTCCTTAATTTCCATGCCAAAGCCCTTTAAGCCGTAAATCTTATCTGGATTGTTGGTAAGCAGACGCAGGGATTTTACGCCGAGATCCTTTAAGATCTGAGCACCTACCCAGTATTCACGAAGATCCGGTGCAAAGCCAAGCTTAATATTGGCTTCTACAGTATCTAAGCCTTGCTCCTGAAGCTCATAAGCTTTCAGCTTATTGATCAGGCCGATTCCACGTCCTTCCTGTCTCATGTAGAGGATAATGCCGCGACCTTCTTTTTCAACCTGCTGCATTGCACGCTGCAGCTGGAGTCCACAGTCACAGCGAAGAGAACCGAATACATCTCCGGTAAGGCATTCGGAGTGAACACGGCAAAGGACATCTTGTCCGTCTCCAATGTCTCCTTTTACCAAGGCAACATGGTGCTCACCGGTAATGTCATTTACATAGCCGTAAATCTGGAAGTCACCGTAGCTTGAAGGAAGCTTCGCACTTGCTTCTCTGGATACATAGGTTTCGTGGGTTACGATATATTCCTGAAGGGCTTGAATAGAGATAAACTTCAAGTCGTATTTTTTTGCCAGTTCTGCCAGCTCCGGAGCACGCATCATGGTGCCGTCTTCCCGCATGACCTCGCAGCAGACTCCTGCAGGCTGCAGCCCTGCAAGACGCATCAGATCAATCGTTGCTTCTGTATGTCCGTTTCTTACCAGAACGCCGCCCTTTCTTGCGACCAAAGGAAATACATGGCCCGGACGTCTCAAATCCATAGGGGTGGTAGACGGATTTACCAGCTCCCGCATGGTATATCCTCTTTCTTCAGCAGAGATACCGGTAGTGGTATTTACATGGTCGATGGCTACGGTAAAAGCAGTAGAGTGATTGTCTGTGTTTTCACTTACCATCTGAGGCAGAGAAAGCTTTGCTGCCAGCTCTGCTGTGATAGGAGTACAGATCAGGCCCTTTGCATATTTTGCCATGAAGTTGATATTTTCAGTAGTGGCAAATTCGGCAGCACAGATCATATCTCCCTCATTTTCTCTGTCTGGATCGTCGGTGGTAATGACGATTTTTCCGGCACGAAGGTCTTCAAGTGCTTCTTCAACTGTGTTTAATTTTAATTTTTCGCTCATAGTGCATCCTTTCTGAAAGTTTCTTTTATTTAGAAATCCAATTCTCGAAGCATATCCATGCTGAGAGAGGAGGTGTTTTCTTTTTCCGGCTTGGAAAGACCAAGCAGCTTTTCTACATATTTTCCAATCATGTCGGTTTCCAGATTTACCAGTTCACCGGGCGTTCTCTTTAAGAGGGTTGTTTCTTCTCCGGTGTGAGGGATAACGGAAACCTTGAAGCAGGAATCATCTACGTAGGCAACGGTAAGGGAAATGCCGTCAATGGCAATGGAACCCTTTTCTACAACATATTTAAGAATGTCTGGCGCAGCCTGTATGGTTACCCACACGGCATTTTCTTCTTTTTCAAGAGAAAGTATGCGGCCGGTTCCATCGATGTGACCGGCTACAATATGACCGCCAAAGCGTCCGTCGGCAGCCATCGCCCGTTCCAGATTGACCTTATCTCCGATACTGCATCCGCCAAGGGAGCTGCGTCTTACGGTTTCTGCCATAACATCAGCTGTAAAGCTGTCCTGGGACATGGAAACCACAGTAAGGCAGATGCCATTGACGGCAATGCTGTCACCGATTTTTGTATTTTCCAGGACTTTTTTTGCCTGAATGATGATTTTTCCAGAGTTTCCATTCATAGATAGAGAACGGATTTTTCCAAGTTCTTCAACAATTCCTGTAAACATCAGACTTTCTCCTTTTTACTTTATATTGAAGCAAAATGTCCTCGCCAATCATCTGCGTATTGTATAGGGAAAGAGGAAGGGCTTCACAAGGAAGAGAAATACCCTTTCCCTCAACAGGAGACTTGCTGCCAGCACCTCCGAAAATTTTCGGTGCAATAAAGGCAGACACTTCCTGAACAATGCCGCTTTGCAGAGCACTATCGTTTAGTCCGCCGCCTCCTTCAAGGAGAATGCTGTTGATGCCCATTTGTCCAAGACGGTCCATAAGGGCATCTAAGTCAACCTTGCCTTCGCAAGAAGGAAGGGAAAGCAATTCCAAACCGGCATTTTGCAGAAAATCGTATTTTTCATTGCTTTTCAGTTCGGTCTCATTCAGACAGCAGGCGATAAGAGTGCGGTAGCTTTTGGCAGTTTTTACCAGCTGGCAATCTAGCGGAATTCGAAGATGGCTGTCGCAGATAATGCGAACCGGGCTTCGTTTTCCCTCCAGTCTGCAGTTCAGCATAGGGTCATCGGCCAGAACGGTTCCGATTCCTACCATGATGCCAAAGTATTTGCTGCGCATTTCCTGTACCAGTTCTCTGGCAGTCGTACCGGTAATCCACTTGGAAGCACCAGTGTGGGTCGCAATTTTTCCATCGGCGGTCATGGCGTATTTCAGCATGACATAGGGGCGTTTCTTTGTGATGTAATGAAAGAAAATATCATTTAAGGCATCACATTCTTCTCTCATGAAATCTTCTTCCACCAAAACGCCGGCAGCGCGAAGGATGGCAGCGCCTTTTCCGGAAACCAAAGGGTTTGGATCCCTGGATCCAATGACAACCCGGGCAATTTTATGTTCCAGCAGGGCATCGGTACAGGGCGGCTGCTTGCCGTGGTGACAGCAGGGTTCCAAGGTGACATAGATGGTAGCACCTTCTGCACTTTCCGTTAGATTTTTTATGGCATTTCGCTCAGCGTGCAGGTCACCATATTTTGCGTGGTAGCCCTCACCGATGATGCGGCCGTCCTTTACAATAACAGCACCTACCAAAGGATTCGGATCCACCCAGCCGCAGCCTTTTTTTGCCAGTTCAATGGCACGAAGCATGTAATCACGATCGGTCATAAGGACTCCTTTCTATATGAAGTAAAGAATAAAAAAATACCCTGAAATGAAGACATTTCAGGGCACATAAAAAACGTATTATACATCTTCTTCCATCCAGACTGTACTGTCGGCTTCGGAATTTCACCGAATCGGCCTTGCGGCTCGCGGGCTTTACCGCCGGTGGGGAATTTCGCCCCGCCCTGAAGATTCTATCTCTACGCCAAAGAGTATACAACTTAAAAAAAAGCTTGTAAAGAGTGAACTTAAAACAGTTGTACTTAAAGTTAATGTTAAGTAATCGTTGGAAAATTTTTTATATTGTAATTGTTATTTGCAGGCAATGGCTTCTACTTCACAAAGAACTCCCTTTGGAAGATCCTTTACTGCTACGCAGGAGCGGGCAGGCTTGCTGGTAAAGTATTTTTCGTATATGGCATTGAAGGCAGCAAAATCGCCGATATCTGCAAGGAAGCAGACGGTTTTAAGAACATGGTCAAAGTCAGAACCTGCAGCTTCCAGAATGGCTCCGACATTTTTGCAGGACTGCTCTGCCTGCAGCTCAATGCTGTTTCCGGCAACGGCGCCTGTTTCCGGATTTACCGGAATCTGTCCGGAAACAAATACAAGGTCATTTACGACCTTAGCCTGAGAATAAGGTCCGATCGCAGCAGGTGCATTTTTGGTTTCAATTGTTGTCATGGTTTAAATCTCCAATCTTTAAAATTTTGATCTTTTATTATTTGATACTGGATTGTTTCGTGCTTTGCACTCCCACAATCCTCAAAACATTTGTAATCCGCTCATTTTTCTTCGCAAAATGGCTCTTTACTCATGTTTTGAATCTGAGACTTTGTTATTATAATAGGACTGAAATTTTGTTTAGTCAATGAAAAAAATTACATTTTCAATATCGAATTACACTGATCTCTCCGCTGGAGAGAGTCGCTTCTTTTCCGTCCTCATATTTTACACAGAGTTGGCAATTTTCATCAATACCGGTAACGAGGGCATAGTCATAGCCACCCTTTCTTCGTTCTTTATCCGGCTGAAGTAGCTTTACATAGCGGCCAATCAGCATGGAACGGCTGCGATAGCCATCAATAAAGGTAGAAAAATTTGGATCCTCATAGAGTGAAAAAAAGTGTTTTATGAGAGCAGCATAAAGAGAATCCCGTACATTTGGATCATAAGCAGAGTTCAGAAGAGAACCGGCTACATTCTTAAGAGACTCCGGGAATCCTTCATAGGGAGGGTAAAGGTTCAGACCCACACCAATGACAACATAGGAAAGAGAGCCATCCTCTAAGGAGCTTTCACCCTCTGTTAAAATGCCAGCAATTTTCTTCCCATTATAAAAAATATCATTCACCCATTTTATGTCTGGCTGCAGGCCGGTAACCTCTTCAATGGCTCGGCAAAGTGCCTCTGCCATCATACAGGTAAGGCGGACTGCCTGGGAAAAGCTCATTTGTGGGTGGAGAAGGAAGCTGATGTAAAGTCCTGTTTTGTCCGGGGAATAAAAAATGCGTCCCCGGCGGCCTTTTCCTTTTGTCTGACTTCCTGCAATTACGATAAGATCCTTTTGAGAGTTGTTCGCAGCAAGTAGCTTTGCCTGGTCATTGCTGGAGGGGATGGAGTCAAAATACAGAATCTCAAAGTCTTTTGGGAGGGTGGAAAGCTGACGAATCTGATTTAGATTTGGACGGACAGGGTCCACAAGCAGGCGGTAGCCCCGGTTGGTTACAGCCTCAATATGGCAGCCATCCTTTTGCAGAGCCTTGATCGCTTTCCATACAGCAGCTCTGGTAAGAAAGAGCCGGTCGGCAATCTGCTGGCCGGATAAAAAGGAGGTTCCGTTTTCCTGTAAAATATGTAAAACTTCTTCTTTCGTAGACATTTTTTTCTCGATTGTAAACCTTTTTTGCTGGATTGTTGACCTGTAAACACTTTGATTGTAAACTTCACAGCGAGAATTGTAAACGAAAAAGGAGAAAATTATGGAAACTGCAAAAATGCAACTAACAAAAACAAAATTAATTACCTTCATTGCTCTGGCAGCAGCGATCATCTGTGTTGTGGGACCCTTGTCCATTCCCCTTCCCATCAGCCCGGTGCCGATTTCATTGACAATCCTGGCAATCTACATTGCCGTATATGCCCTCGGCATGAAGTGGGGACTTGCAGCCTGTGTAATCTATATTCTGTTGGGTCTTGTTGGACTTCCGGTCTTTTCTTCCTTCAGCGGTGGAGCAGGAAAGCTGCTTGGACCGACAGGAGGATATATTTTCGGATATCTTTTTGTTGCCATCTTTGCAGGACTTTTCATTGATAAATTTGAGAAAAAACCATGGATGCATGTAGTGGGAATGGTAATCGGAACGGCAGTTTGCTATGCCTTCGGAACCATCTGGCTGGCAATTCAGGCATCTATGACCGTTGAAGCGGCACTTTGGGCAGGAGTAATTCCATTTATTCCGGCAGATCTGGTAAAGATCGTAATCGCCCTGATCATTGGACCGCAGCTCAGAAAAGCCATTCGGCGAATCAGATAAACAAAAGAAGCAAAGGTAAAATAGGCTGTTGCATGATTTCATGCAGCGGCCTGTTTTTTGTATCATATTCAGAATACTTGCATAAAAAAATACGATAAAATTAGTAAAATTGAACAGGAGGCATATAAAATAAAAATAGATATCTATGTTTTAAAACGATGGACTGATAGCTGTTGGAAAAAAGTGCCGAGTAAAAACTAAAAAGTTTGTTAAAAATATAACATTGCCAAAGAGAGAAGGATACGTTAAAATAATAACAAAGTAAGGGCGAAACAAAGATTGGAGGGAAAGCTTATGGCACGTTTTACATTACCGAGAGACATCTATCATGGAAAGGGATCCCTTGAAAATTTAAAGACCTTTCAGGGAAAGAAAGCAGTGATCTGTGTGGGCGGAGGCTCAATGAAACGCTTCGGATTTCTGGACAGAGCAGAAGCTTATTTAAAAGAAGCCGGAATGGAAGTTATGATCATTGACGGAATTGAACCGGATCCTTCCGTAACTACAGTTATGAACGGAGCAGCTAAGATGCTGGAGTTTGAGCCGGATTGGATCGTGGCCATCGGCGGTGGATCACCGATTGATGCAGCAAAGGCTATGTGGATCAAGTACGAATATCCGGATTGTACCTTTGAAGATATGTGCAAGGTATTTGGACTTCCGCAGCTTCGTAAAAAAGCTCATTTTTGTGCAGTATCATCTACATCTGGAACAGCAACAGAGGTTACTGCTTTTTCAATTATTACGGATTATGAAAAGGGTATTAAGTATCCGATTGCAGATTTTGAGATCACACCGGATGTGGCAATTGTAGATCCGCAGCTGGCAGAGACCATGCCGAAAAAACTGGTAGCCCATACCGGAATGGACGCACTTACCCATGCGATCGAAGCATATGTATCAACAGCAAACAGTGCATATTCTGATCCGCTTGCAATCCATGCAATCGAGATGATCCAGAAAGACCTGGTTGACTCCTACAATGAGGATATGGAAGCAAGAGACAGAATGCATGATGCACAGTGTCTGGCAGGTATGGCATTTTCCAATGCGCTGCTTGGAATCGTTCATTCTATGGCACATAAAACCGGAGCTGCCTTTGCAGATTACGGTGCACATATTATTCATGGTGCAGCCAATGCCATGTATCTTCCAAAAGTCATTAAATTTAATGCCAAGGATGAGACAGCGAAAAAGCGTTACGGTGTAATCGTGGATTACATGGGTATCGCAGAAAAGAGTGCATCCGATGAAGAAAAAGTAGATGCTCTGATTGAATATGTAAGAGGTATGAATGATAAGCTGAACATTCCGCATTGCATTAAAAATTACGGACCGGATTCTTATCCTTGTGAGCAGGGATTTGTTCCGGAGGAGATTTTCCTTGAGAGACTTCACGATATAGCAGTAAATGCAATTGCAGATGCCTGCACAGGTTCCAATCCGCGCCAGCCAAGTGTAGAGGAAATGGAAAAGCTGCTGAAGTGCTGCTATTACGATACAGAGGTTGATTTTTGATAAAACGGATCAAGAGATCCCAATGAAAAAGTTTTCTAATTAAATCCATTTTTACATTACTCCTGACGGGATGAGATACGAAGCCTCCTAGCTTCCCCAAAATCTCATCCCGTTTGGTATGTTTGTAGAATTTACGATTGTAGATTAAAAGGCTTTTTTGTATAATGGAAAAAAATTTAAATACAAAGAGAGAATAAAGATATGATTCAGGCAACAAAAGCAGCAGAGGAGGTTGTAGCCAATATTTTAAATGACTACAACAAACACAGAAACATTGACAAGATGGATGATCAGTACGATTATCCGAATAAGGAAATCATCATCAATATCATCGATAATCTCATGAAGATTGTATATCCTGGATATTTTCGGGATCTTACCTATAAAAGCTACAATCAGGGAAATCATGTGGCAACTCTGATCGAAGACGTGATGTATCGTTTAAATAAGCAGATTATAAAGGTTGCAAAATTTTCAGAGAATTTTGATATAGAGCATATGTCTGCAGAAGAGGTAGAGGAAAAGGCCTATGAAATTACAACAGCCTTTATGAATCGAATCCCTTATGTGCGTGAATATCTGGAAACCGACCTGAAAGCTGCGTATGCAGGCGATCCGGCAGCGAAAAACTTTGACGAAATCATATTGGCTTACCCGGGACTGTATGCGATTACGGTAAACCGTCTGGCTCATGAGCTCTTTTTATTAAAGGTGCCGCTGATCCCAAGGATTATGACGGAGCACGCACACAATACAACCGGAATCGATATTCATCCGGGTGCCACTATCGGTCACAATTTCTTTATTGATCACGGAACCGGAATCGTAGTAGGAGAAACGACTGTTATCGGAAACAATGTAAAAATATATCAGGGAGTTACCCTTGGGGCACTTTCTACCAAAGGAGGACAGAAGCTTCGTGATGTAAAGAGACATCCTACCATTGAGGATGATGTTACAATTTATGCAGGAGCCTCTATTCTTGGGGGAGAAACCGTCATCGGAAAAGGCTCCGTCATCGGAAGTAACGTATTCATTACAAAGCCGATTCCGGCCGGAACCAGAGTAAGCGTAAAGCAGCAGGAGTTGCAATTTAAAGGTGGGGAAGGAATACGGGAGATCGTAGAAAAACCGGAAAAGGAAGAGACCTGGTTCTATATTATATAAAAGAGGGA
>CAVFRH010000009.1:0-4226 GCA_963624695.1 bacterium | reverse complement strand
ACTTCCTTCCAGCTGCTGACCATACATACGATCAAAATAAACATCATGGCAAATGCAGCTACAATTAAATATCTTTTTTTCATACCCTTTCTCTTTCTCTGTATTCCGTAGGTGTAATTCCCTCTCTCTTTTTAAAGGCTCTGCTGAAATAGTTTGGATCGCTGTAGCCTACCAGACTGCAGATTTCCTTCATGGACAGATTCTTCTGCATTAAAAGCTCCTTTGCCTTGTCAATTCGAAGAGAGGTGACATATTCAATGAAATTGCTTCCCGTTTCTTCTTTAAAGAGCTTGCTGAAATAATAAGAAGAAAGATCAAGCTGTCTGGAAACCTCTTCCAAGGAAAGATCTCTGTGGAAGTTTTTTTCGATATAATCCTTTGCCTTTGAAATCAGATGATTTTCATGCTCTTCTTTTTTGGCGGTCATATTTCTGGCACATTCCCGGAAACGGTTTACAAACCAACCTCGAAGCGAGCTGTTATCCTTCGCATTCATTATAATAGGAAGATATTCTTCCCTAGTCTCAAAATGATAGGTGGTTCCACCGTTCAGATAAACTTCATGATCTGCAAAGAGGGCAAATTCCAGTATTTTCAGCTTTACACTCATGTTGTCTTCCCCGTACGATGAAATCATCCAGTCAAAGTACTGGTCTGCTGCCCTTGCGCATTCCTCTGCCTTGCCATTGTGCAGATATTCGAACAGCTCGTGCTCCAGCTCCAAAGGATACTCTTCATCATATTTAAGGTTAAGAGACATATCATCCACATGAGCCACGCTTCCGCTGGATCCGGAAAGTGCCTTTACCGCTTCCTCGTAGGATTCCATACTGTCTTTAATCTTCTTTACCGAGCCGATGCCAATGCGAAAGCTGATATCGGTCTGCTTTTTTAAGTCTCTTGCAAGGGCTCTTGCAGTATCGATCATGGAAATACGGCTTTCATAATCGATTTTCGTCCGGTCCATGGGAATAAAGACCGGAATTTTATTTGCAATCACCGAACCCACATAGCAGGGCCAGGTTTCCTTTACCATGGAACGAATTTTACTGTAGTTCATCTGAGTCCGCACTCCGGCTCCTACTGTATTGGTCATTTTTCCGTTGTGTGCTTCATCTCCTACCATAATAGCCAGCATGCAGCCGTAGTCACTTTCAATTCCCAGGAGCTGCTTGTAACGGTCAACATCTTCTTCAAAATGCTCTCGGAACATCGCCGCATAGATAAAGCCGTTTTCAATGATAGGTGTTACGATCTCCAGCTTTTCCTTTATGATCAGGTCATCGCTTCTCTTTTTCTTTCTTGCCTCTACCAGCTTGATGGCTTTTTTCAGTACTTCTTCGATCATATCCGGTGTAAAAGGCTTGTTCAGATATTCCAGTACCCCTAAATTAATGGCCTCTTTTGCATAATCGAATTTGTCGTAGGCCGATAAAACAATAAAAACAGTAGAAGGATTGCTCTGTTGGATTTCTTTTATGGCTTCGATGCCATTGATTCCAGGCATCTGAATGTCCATAAAGGCAATTTCCGGGCGAAAGCTTTCTGCAAGCTCGATCACGCTTCTTCCCGTTTTTGCCGTTTCGATCTGACACTCTCCCGGAAAACGCTTTTCAATGATCATTTTGAGAGATTCCAGAACGATTCCTTCATCATCAGCCAGCATTACTCGATACATTGTCTGTCTCCTTTGCTTCTTCTCCCGGAATCGTGATCAGTATTTCGGTCCCGGTATTTTTTCCTTCACTGAATATGGTAAGAGATGCCTGATCCTTGAAAAAGAGCTTCAGCCTCTCCATTACATTTTTCACTCCTACTCCGTTGGAATTGGACTCTTTTAAATGATCTCCGGCCTTTCCGGTAAGGACCTCCTGAATCCGTTCCTCTTCCATGCCTGCTCCGTTGTCCCATACACTGATGCAAATCTTGTCTTCTTTCCGGTAAACCGACAATTCAATCAGTCCTTCCCGATCATCCAGACCGCGGATGCCGTAATTTACTGCATTTTCAATGAGTGGCTGCAGGATCATGCTGGGAACTCTTGTATTCAATACGCTTTCATCAACATCTTTCGAAAAATGAATGTCTCCGGAAAATCTAACATTTAAAACATAAACATAATTATCTACCAATTTGATCTCTTCTGCAAGACTGGCATCCTTGTCGTTTCTCCTTACATTGTAGCGGAAGAAAGCTGCCAGATTGTCAAGAAACTCTCCGGTTCTTGGAGCATCCTCCATCATGGCAAGCTGCATACCGGCATTTAAGGTATTGAAGAGGAAGTGAGGATTGATCTGCGCCTGCAGATATTTCAGCTTGGCATCCTTTAAATAGGTCTGCATCTGCACTTCTCTTTCCATAGTAAGCTGCAGCTTTTCAATATATTCCCGAATGCGCTCCACCATACGATTAAAGGCCAAGGTAACAGCTCCGATCTCGTCCATGCTTCGAACCGGGATTTCCGCCAGGTCAAAATTTCCATTGGCTACTTCATTTGCCGCCTTGGACAGATCCTGGAAAGGCCTTGTCATGCTCTTAGTAGTTGCGATGATAATGCCGATATTACCCACCATGGCGAGCAAAAGGACGGCCACACTCAATATTACAATGTAGTGCATGGCATCGATCTGTTCCTGATAGGCCTGGGAGTTTACCTTGAATTGTTCGTTGTTGACACTGTAAAGGAAGGTGTGGATTTCATCGTAAAGTGTTTCTGCCTCTTCATAAAGAGCACTGTATTTCTCTACATTTCTTCCTCTCTTTGCAGTAACTGCTTCTTCTGCCAGATCCAGATAGCTTTGGGACAACCCGTATATATTTTTCCGGCTGATCTGAACATCGTCATTTGCAATCGTTGTATTCAGATCTTCAATCTGCTCCCGATACTGCTGTTCGCTGCGGTAATACTGTTCAATGGCGTCGGAGCTTCTTGTCTGGAGGTATTCCTTCATGTCGGAATGGAGCTGGTCTAAGCTGTCGGACAGATCATTTAATTCCAGGTTACTTTCGTATACCCGCTCTACTGCCATGCTCATGTCATTGATAATGGTATACATGAAAATATTTACAACAAGAATCAGAATCGCGATAAAAACAAAAAGAGCGATCATTTTCTTCTGCAGGGTCATGTGCTTCCATCTGTTTTTGATAAGATTACTCATTTTCATTGCTGTCGGCAGCCTCCTCATTTGCTAAAAGCTCTGAAGCTTCCTCTTCTGTAATCAGCTGGGTGTCTACCGCCTGATAGGCATTGGTATGCCCTGTGGTGATATATTCGTTTAAGGCCTGTACGCTGTAGCTTCCCATCTGATCTGTATCTAAGGTAATGGTAGCATTTACAATATTTTTCGAAACCGCTTCCAGTACAGAATCCGAATTATAAAAGCCCAGAATATTTACATTTCCAACCTGATTGTAATCAACCACTGCCTGATAGACACACTTTGTGTTCAGCTCGCTAAGACAGATAATGATGTCCGGAAGCTCTTCGCTGTCTATAAAAATGTCACGAATTGCTTCCTCTGCACTAAACTCACCGGTATTGTCGATCAGCTTGGTTTCTACATCCAGAGAATAGTCCTCTCCCATTTCCTGCTTTAGTGTTTCGCGGATTCCAAGCAAGATAAGGTTCTGGCTTACATCCAATTGTTCTTTATCTGTTAAAACCAGAATTTCCGTTTCTTCGTCAGAAGCTTCCTCTTCTTTTTCCTCTAACAGCATCTTTACCTGCTCTGCATATTCATGTCCCAGAGTGTAATTGTTGGTTCCTACATAACACTGTCTTGTGCTTCCGGCACTGTCATTTAAGACCGTAACCACCGGAATCCCGTTTTCCACTGCTTTATTGACCAGCTCCCTGGTTTCATCGCTTTCATCTCCGGCAAAAATAATGCCATCTACCTTGGCATCAATGGCCAACTGCAGCAAAGTAAGACGGTCATACTTTTCCGACAGATTCTCTCCAAACCGTTCTACATATACATTGCTTTCTTCTCCTGCTTCCTTTGCACTGTCGTAAACCCTGTCCCAGAATTCACTGTCTTCTCGGTCTGTGATCAGGGCATAGTGTCTTTCGTATTCCCGGTAGGAGCTTTGTATAGTGCCTGCATTGTTTTTAACAATTACTCCGGACAAAAGTAAGGCTGCCAGCGCAGCGAAAAAAGCTGCTGTCAGCAGTCCGATAAATTTTTTCTTCATAAATAAAATCCACTCTTCTGATTGTGCTT
>CAVFRH010000008.1:0-2587 GCA_963624695.1 bacterium | reverse complement strand
TAGAACACCAGCCTTCCAAGCTGGATATGTGGGTTCGATTCCCATCACCTGCTTTTATGCGCGAGTGGCTCAGGGGTGGAGTACAACCTTGCCAAGGTTGGGGTCGCGGGTTCGAATCCCGTCTCGCGCTTAGAGATGAGAGTTCTTTATGAACTCTCTTTTTTGTTTTAACGTAAAACAAGACTGCCGCATGAAATACATCATACGACAGCCCTGCTCATCTAAATATTATCCGAAAGAATCTCCAACAGCTCCTCCAGTTCCTCCAAAGTAGCTTTTGTTTTTCCTCCAATTTTGGGTTTTACATATATAAAATGAGGGATCTCCTTCAGGTAAAATTTAAGCCTTCCGCCTAAAATTTCCAGCACCTTCGGAATTCCTTCTGCCTTTATTTTGGCACTTTCATAAAAATTCAGAAGAATCTCATTTCCCGACTGCTTGATCTCCGTAAAATAAAGCTTATGGGCCAAGGCTTTCAGCTTGGCGATAGATAAAAGGTTCTGCACGCTCTTCGGCGGTTCTCCGAAGCGGTCGATCAGCTCCTCTAGGATTTCTTCTTTTTCCTCTTCATTTTCTACACCTGCAATTTTCTTGTAAATTTCCAGTCTCTGCTTTTCGTCCGAAATATATCTTTCCGGAATAAATGCATCTACCGAAATATCAAGAGAGGTTTCGAAATCTCTTTCTTCCTCCAGGCCTTTTTCTTCATTGACCGCCTCTGTCAGCATTTTACAATAAAGATCATATCCCACGTCCTGCATATGGCCGCTTTGCTCTGCACCCAGCAGATTTCCAGCTCCACGGATTTCCAAATCCCGCATGGCAACCTTTATTCCACTTCCCAGATCTGTAAATTCCCGTATTGCATGCAGCCGCTTTTCTGCTTCTTCCTTTAACAGCTTGTCTCTTTTATACATCAAAAAGGCATAGGCAGTCCGGTTTGCCCGGCCAATCCTTCCCCGCAGCTGATACAGCTGGGAAAGTCCAAAGCGATCTGCATCGTGTATGATCATGGTATTTGCAGCAGAGATATCCATGCCGGTTTCTATAATGGTTGTAGAAACCAGCACATCAATTTCTCCATTGATAAAGCGATACATGATTTCTTCTAAGCGGCGCTCTCCCATCTGGCCATGTGCATAGGCAATCTCTGCATCCGGCAGCATCTGTGCAATATCCTCTGCAATCTTTTCGATTCCTCTTACCCGATTGTAGACATAGTAAACCTGTCCGCCTCTGGCAAGCTCACGGCTGATAGCCTCCCGGACAATTTCCGAATCGTATTCCAGAACATAAGTCTGAATCGGCTGCCTGTCCACCGGTGCCTCCTCTAAAATACTCATATCCCGGATTCCGATCATTCCCATATGCAATGTTCTTGGGATGGGCGTTGCTGTCAAAGTTAAAACGTCTACTTTTTCCTTCAGCTGCTTGATCTTTTCCTTGTGCGAAACGCCAAATCTCTGTTCCTCATCTACGATAAGCAGCCCAAGATCCTTAAAAACAACATCCTTCGAAAGAAGGCGGTGGGTTCCGATTAAGATATCCACCTGTCCCTTTTTCAAGTCCTCCAACGTTTTCTTTTGCTGGGCAGCTGTTCGAAACCGACAAAGCAGATCTACTCTCACCGGAAAATCCTTCATTCTCTGCTGGAAGGTATAAAAATGCTGCTGGGCCAAAATCGTGGTAGGAACCAGAACAACGACCTGCTTACTGTCCTGAACCGCTTTAAAAGCAGCCCGGATCGCAATTTCGGTTTTCCCGTATCCAACATCTCCGCAAATCAGCCTGTCCATAACAGAGGGACTTTCCATATCTTTTTTGGTGTCTTCTATTGCATCCAGCTGATCCTGGGTTTCCTCAAATGGAAACATCTCTTCAAATTCTCTCTGCCAAATGGTGTCCTGGCTGTAAGAGAAGCCCTTGGCATTTTGTCTTGCAGAATAGAGCTTAATCAGCTCTGCAGCAATATCCTTTACCGCCCGCTTTACCCGGCTTTTTGTCTTTTTCCACTCTGCATTTCCAAGAGAATTCAGCTTTAACTGAGCGTGTTCCTTTGCGCTTCCGTATTTTTGCAAGGTTCCGATCTGCGAAGCCTGCACATAAAGATTGTCTCCTTTGGCGTATTGAATCTTAATGTAATCTTTTACAACACCATCCTTTTCGATCTTTTCAATTCCCTTGTAGATTCCAAGACCATGAAATTCGTGAACGACGTGATCGCCAATGGAAAGCTCCGAAAATGCAGAGATGCTTTTTCCATTGTAGCGTTTCTGTTGTTTTTTTGCTCTCCTCTTCTGGCCGAAAATATCAGATTCCGTAACCAGAACAAATTTCTGCATGGGATATTCAAATCCCTTCCGTGCATTTCCGTAAAGGACCATGATTTCCGATGACTGTAGCTTTCTTTCATCTTTCTGGCTAAAAAACGCCTGCAGTCCCTCTTCTGCAAGATCCCGAACCATTCTCTCGCCCCTTGTTCTGGAGGGTGAGAGGATTACACAACGGTATCCTTTCTTTTTCCAGTCCTTTAAATCCTTAACCAGCAAAGAAAATTGATTATTATAGGAATTTACGGATCTTACCA
>CAVFRH010000007.1:0-9902 GCA_963624695.1 bacterium | reverse complement strand
TGCATATGACCCGGATCGTGATCTGGAAAATCCGAGCTCGTCGGTATTCTGTTCCCATGGTGCAGGAATCATTATACCCTGGTATCAGGTAAAGGAAAGAATGCACACGGAAAGCTCATTGAGTCAGGAGGAAGAAGCAAAGACAAAGGAGGAACAGACCTTTCAAAAGAGGAGGAAGGAAGAAGAGCTTACTTTTAAGGAAAGAGGAGAAAAATGCGAAGCAGCCGAAAAGGAACTGCAGGAAATATTTGAACGAACTTACGGAGCAAAGGGAAAGCAGGCAGCAAGGCCCGGATGGAAATATGCGAAAAAGGTACAGGAAAATACTGCATCAACGAAAGCAAAAAGTTATGAAAAAAAGAAAATAGGCAAGGAATATCTATTGGTGGATGGCTATAATATCATCTTTGCCTGGGAAGAGCTGAAGGCATTGGCAGCAGAAGATATTGGTGCAGCTCGCGATAAGCTGATGGACATAATGAGCAATTTTCAAGGCAGCAGAGACGGAAGCTTGATTCTGGTTTTTGATGCTTACAAGGTTTCCGGAGGGAAGGAAAGAGTCACAAAATATCACAATATATATGTAGTTTATACCAGAGAATCGGAAACGGCAGACCAGTATATTGAAAAAACAGTTCACGATATCGCAAAGAACAATCGGGTAACTGTGGCTACATCGGACGGGTTGGAGCAAATGATCATTTTGGGCGAGGGAGCTGTAAGATTGTCAGCCGGAGGGCTTCTTGCAGAGGTTGAAAACAGACAGAAGGAGCTGAATGCAAACTTCATTTTGAAAAGAGAAAAGGAGCAGAATTTTGCATTTGAGAATATCCCGAAGGAAGTCCAAAGAGCGTTGCAGGAGTCAGAAAAGGAATCATGAAAAAATATACAGAAGATGAAAAATATATGAAGGCAGCGATTGCACAGGCGCATAAGGCCAGAGCTCTGCTCGAGGTCCCGATTGGATGTGTGATCGTGTATCAGGGAAAAATAATTGCCCGGGGCTACAACCGAAGAAATACGGATCACAATACCCTTTCCCATGCCGAATTAAATGCCATAAAAAAAGCAAGCAGGGTATTGGGTGACTGGAGACTGGAGGGATGTACCATGTACGTTACCCTGGAGCCCTGCCAGATGTGTGCCGGTGCTTTGGTTCAGGCAAGAATCGACAGGGTGGTGATCGGTGCAATGAACCCAAAGGCAGGCTGTGCCGGCTCCGTTATGAATCTGCTTCAGACAGAGGGCTTTAATCATAAGGTAGAAATCAAAGAGGGAATCCTGCTGAAAGAATGTTCTTCCCTGATGAGTATGTTTTTTAAAATGCTGAGGGAGAAAAAAAAGGAGGAAAAGCTTTTGCTTGAAAAATGAATGTGTTAATATGTTCAAGTTGGGCAGATTTATAAATCTGCAAATTTAATGAGGAGATAGGTTAAGTATGATAGCAATTTATCTGTCGCCGCTTTATTTTGCTTTAAACATCTGGATTTTGCTAAAGCTGATAAAGTGGCTTCATGTATGTGCGCCGATCACGAAAAAAAAGTGGATAACAGCATTGATCACGGTGGCTTTTTTGATCGTGATGTGTTCCATTCTGATCGCATTTTTAATGCCGTCGGGAGGATTGAGAAGAATTTTGAAGCTGCTTAGCAATTACTGGCTTGGAAGTCTTGTTTACATCACGATGTGTTTAGCGGTATATATAGCAGCAAGAAAAATATATATGCTGTTTCGCTACCGGAATAAATTAGAAAGAAAAGAAAAGGAAAAAGCATATAAGCGCTCGAAGAGCTATAAGGCTGCGGGCGGCATAATTTTAGCAGTCATTGTTTGTATTGTGGGTGCGGGAATTTTCCATAGCCATGACATTCAGGTAAAGAATTATGAACTGAATGTATCCAAAAGCGGAGGAAATCTGGAGGAACTGAACATTGTTTTGCTTTCGGATCTGCATATGGGATACAATGTAGGCTGCAGCCTGGTTCAGCAGATGGTAGACAAAACAAATGCTCAGAATCCGGACATTGTCCTTCTGGCCGGTGATATCTTTGACAATGAATACGAGGCCTTGGAGGATCCAGACAGACTGGCAGAGATTTTAAGCGGATTTCAGACAAAATATGGTGTGTATGCAGTTTATGGAAATCATGATATAAATGAAAAAATACTTGGAGGCTTTACCTTTGACAGTGAAGAAAAGGTAAGTGACCCAAGAATGGATGAGCTGCTTGAAAAGGCGAATATTAAGCTTTTGATGGACGAATCCATTCTTATCGATGACAGCTTCTATATTGTCGGAAGGACAGATATCGATCGCCCTGGAAGAGAAATTACAGAAAGAAAATCAGCTGCTTCACTTCTGGAAAATCTGGATAAAGAAAAGGCAATCATTATATTGAATCATGAACCGAAGGAACTGGAAGAAGATTCCGAAAGCGGAGCAGATATAGAGCTTTGCGGTCATGTTCACGATGGACAGATTTTCCCGGGAAATCTTTTTGTGAAGCTGAAGTACAGCAATGCCTGCGGTTACAGGCAGTATGGAAGCATGCATTCCGTTGTTACATCCGGAAGCGGTATCTGGGGACCGGCAATGAGGGTAGCAACGGATTCAGAAATCTGCAATATAAGAGTTCGTTTTGAAAAATAAGGAGCTTTTGTGATGAATACAATAAAAGAAATAAAGAAAAGGGCAAAGAAAAATCTGAAACGTCATTATTTCTGGCTGATCATTTGCTGTCTTTTGCTTGGGTTCTTAGGACTGGAATATAACCTATCCATAGAGAGTCTGAAGTCAGATGCATCCATGGTTTACAGTCTGGCAACCGGAACTTATGGGGAAGATACAGAATCTGCCCAGGAAGAAACAATCGGAATTACACCAACTCAGGAATACGGTGTAGCGGATATTGTAGAAGATTACCTAAAGGAAAAGGGACAGGATCAGACTGCAGCGGGATTTCAAACAGACTATAAGGGAGCATTGGGACGGACTCGTGGGGTTTTGGCCAAGCTTGTAAATGCTGTTTCAGCCGGCTCCGTGTACACAACTATGCTGGCAGGTTTGAAATCTCTGCTTGGAAATGGATGGAGCCCTGTAGTGTGGCTGGTTCTTTTATCTATTTTAATTAATCTGGCAATCTGGATCTTTGTAAAACAAAATTTCACAGTAATAACCCGAAGAATCGTTTTGGAAGGCAGAACCTACGAAAAGATTCCTTACCAGAGATTTTTCTATCTTTTTTCTTTGAAAAGATGGCTGCGTTCAGCTATGGTTCTAATGGTAACAACCATATATCATGTTCTTTGGAGCCTGACTGTTATTGGATATTTTGTAAAAAGATATTCTTATTATCTGGTTCCCTATATTCAGGCTGAAAATGCCAGTGTTACGCCAAAAGAGGCAATCAATCTGTCCAGAAAAATGATGGATGGACACAAATGGGAATGCTTTTTGATGGAACTTTCTTTCATCGGTTGGATCTTGTTAAGCATTCTTACCTTCGGTCTGGTGGGAATCTTTTATTACAATCCTTATCATTGCGCGGCAGCAGCAGAGTTTTATGTAGTTCGCCGCAACGAAGCACTTGAAAAGAAAATTCCGGGATCGGAAAAACTCAATGACACCTATTTGTATGAGAAGGCTTCTGAAAGTGACCTTCTGGCTGCCTATGGAAAAGAGCTTGAGGATGAAAGACAGAGAGAAAAAAAGCCGGTTAAATTAAGCGGAATCGCGGGCTTTTTTGCAAATGTATTCGGAGTGGTTTTCTGGTTTACACCAAAGGTAAAGGCAGCTGAAGAAGAAAAAACACAGAGAATCCGGGAAGAAAGGTACCTGTCATCTGCCAGAGGGGAAACATATCCAATGCGCCTGTCACCAGTAATACGGGAAAGCACCCGTCAATGGGTGAAAAACCTGAATTATGCGAGATATTATAGTCTCTGGAATCTCTTGCTGCTTTTCTTTATCTTCTGCTTGATTGGCTGGATCTGGGAAGTATCTCTCCATTATGTACAGGGCGGAGAATTTATAAACAGAGGAATCCTTCAGGGACCATGGCTTCCGATTTATGGAAGCGGCGGTATTTTGATATTGGTCATCTTGAATAAATTTAGAAAGAAACCAATTGCAGAATTCTTTACAGCGATTCTTTTATGCGGAGTGGTTGAATATTTCAGTGCCTATGCAATGGAGGCAGCCCACGGCGGACAAAAATGGTGGGATTATACCGGATATTTTCTGAATATCCATGGAAGAGTCTGTGCAGAAGGACTACTGGTATTCGGAATTATGGGAATGGTAATTGTTTACCTGCTGGCACCGCTTTTTGATTATTATTTGCGTAAGATTCCGGCTAAGATCGGTATGGTCGTTGCAATTGTACTGTTGGGAGCCTTTTTGATAGACTGCGCTTATTCCAGCAAGCATCCAAATACCGGAAAGGGTATTACTGATAGCTTTGCAGTAGTGCAAGAAGAAAAGGTATATCAGTTGTAAAAGAAAAAGGGTGTCTGTAGCTTCTCAAAATCAGAGGGGATACAGGCACCTTTGTCTTGCTTTGAGCAGAGAACTGCTGACTGGAAAAACGAAATGCAGAAAAGAGAGGCAGAAAAAATTGGATTGACTTGTTTGTAAGATAAAAGTATAATGGAAAAGCTGTAAATGGAGTGGTATCGAAGAGGTCATAACGAGCCGCACTCGAAATGCGGTCATCGGGTAACCGGTGCGTGGGTTCGAATCCCACCCGCTCCGTAAAAAGGTCCACAAGAGCAGAAAGCCCTTTGTGGACTTTTTCTTTTCTGGCTGGGTAAATATGCAGGAGAAAACGTTAGATGGTGTATACAACCAATGAATATTGCAGAGAAGTTTTTGGAAAAAAATTATATAAGATCAGCTTAAATGCCGGAATGACTTGCCCGAACAGGGATGGAAAGCTGGATAGCAGAGGATGTATATTTTGTTCAGAAGGAGGTTCCGGAGATTTTGCGGCATCCGCAGAAAAAAATATATCCGCCCAGATAGAAGAAGCGAAGAAACGCATTGAAAAGAAATTTAAAGGCAATGAATATATTGCATATTTCCAGGCTTTTACGAATACATATGCTCCCATTGAGTTCCTACGATCCCTTTACTTTCCAGTTGTAAAAAGAGAGGATATTGCTGTTTTGTCAATCGCAACAAGACCGGATTGCCTTGGAGAGGAAGTGTTGGAATTAATTCAGAAATTAAATGCGATAAAGCCGGTCTGGATTGAACTGGGATTACAGACAATACATCAAAAAACAATAGACTACATTCGGAGAGGATATGCTACAGATCAGTATGATCTGGCGGTAAAAGAACTGAAGAAAATAGGCGTGCATGTTATTACACATGTAATACTTGGGCTGCCTGGGGAAAATGTGTCAGATATGTGTGAAACCGTAAAGCATGTAGCAGAGGTAAGATCAGATGGAATAAAATTGCAGCTGCTTCATGTGCTGAAAGGTACAGATCTGGAAAAAGAATATCTTTCCGGAAGCTTTAAGACACTAAGCATGGAAGAATATATAGAGATATTAAAAGAATGTATGAAATACATCCCAGAGGAAATGGTGATACATAGAATTACCGGAGACGGGCCGAAAAAAACATTGTTGGCACCACTTTGGAGTGCAGACAAAAAAAGAGTCCTGAATGCGATTCATAAGGCACTGGAGTTTTAAAACCTTGCAGAAAAGAGGAGGCTGACTTATACTGTGAAAAATAAAAAAACGTGCGCCTCACGTCGAAACACTGCCATAAACGTTACTTCTACAGTTAACTCGGCTCAGGCGACCTTACGGCACACAGAAAGTTTCACTTAGTGCTGCTGCATTCCTGCCCTGACACGGTTCATGAGTTCCTGTTGCGTAAGACCCAAACGTCTACGCCACTTATAGAAGGCTGCTTCACAGCTCATATCCCTCGGTTCGGCATCACCCCTGCTGTAGCGGTTTGCAGGTATAGGGCACCGCTAGCTCCCCGGCTGCACGTATTGCGAAATTATAACTTGTAAAAATAAATTTGTCAACAAGAGAAGGAGTCGATTTGAAATATACAGCATTATACAGAAAGTTCAGACCTTCGGATTTTGAAGATGTAAGAGGGCAGGAACATATTGTAACCACATTAAAAAATCAAATACGATCCAATCGAATCGGTCATGCTTATCTTTTTTGCGGTACCAGAGGAACCGGAAAAACTACCGTAGCAAAAATTCTGGCAAAGGCGGTGAATTGCGAAGCACCGATAGATGGAAGCCCATGCGGAAAATGCAATTCCTGCAGATCGATTGCTTCCGGAGGATCGACGAATGTCATAGAAATAGACGCAGCGTCCAACAACAGTGTAGACAATGTGCGTGAAATTCGGGAAGAGGTTGCATACCGACCGACAGAAGGGAAATACAAGGTCTATATTATAGATGAGGTGCATATGCTTTCCACAGGAGCCTTTAATGCTCTGCTTAAAACCTTGGAAGAGCCGCCAGAATATGTTATATTTATCCTTGCGACTACGGAGGCATCAAAGATTCCTGTGACAATTTTGTCAAGATGTCAAAGATATGATTTTCGAAGAATGAATGTAGAAACAATCTCAAATCGAATACAGGAACTCTTGGAAAAGGAAAATATAAAGGCAGAAGAAAAGGGAATTCGCTATCTTTCCAGAATGGCAGATGGTTCCATGCGTGATGCATTAAGCCTTTTGGATCAATGCATTTCGTGCTACATCAATGAAGACTTAAGCTATGAGAAGATACTTTCTGTGCTTGGAACATCCGATACAGAGCAGTTTGCCCAGATGCTGCTCAGCATTACAAAACAGGATGTGGCGGGATGCATTCGAAATCTGGACGGTTTTGTTCAGGAAGGAAAGGAAATGATACATTTTGCAGGAGATTTTACCTGGTATTTAAGAAATCTTCTGCTAGTTAAAAATGCAGACGGACTGGAAGATGTTCTGGATATGTCTACAGAAAATCTGGAGAAATTAAAGAAAATCGGACAAAATGTTGACGACAACGAATTGATGCGATATATAAGAATCTGTTCTGAGTTGACAACACAGCTTCGCAGTGTCACACAAAAAAGAATTTATGTTGAACTTGCTTTAATTCGAATGTGCCGTCCTCAGATGGAAACGGACAACAGCTCACTGCTGCAGAGAATCCATCAGCTTGAGGAAAAGGTAGAAAAGCAGAGATTCACTGTTTTACCAGAGGAAGAAAGGACGGAAAACAGAAAAGAAGAGCAGGCGGCAGAAAAAAAAACTGAGAAAAAAGCGATAAAAAAAGCTGCGCCTCAGGAACTCATTAAAATTTGTCGGCTTTGGGAAAGAATAAGAGCCAGTATCGATTTGCCAGTTTTAAGAACCTATCTGCAGCAGACAGAATTGAACTATGATGGAGATACAGGAGAAAGTAAACTTTTTTTGGTGATACACGACGAGCAGGCAGCAATGTATCTACAGAAAAAAGAAGCAAAGGAAGAACTGCTTGGGGCAATTGAAAAAGCGACAAACAGAAGTGTAGATATTGAATTTGTAAAAGAGGGAAACAACATAAACAGAAATCTGACAGACATTCCTATTGATGAAAAAGTAAAAAATGTAATAGGGATGCCTGTGGAGATAGAATAATTTTCAGGAGGAAAACAATGGCAAAAAGAGGTGGATTCCCAGGCGGTATGGGCATGGGAAATATGAATAATCTGATGAAGCAGGCACAGAGAATGCAAAGACAGATGGAGGAGCAGCAAAAGGCTCTGGAAGAAAAGGAATTTGTTGCAAAAGCAGGTGGAGGAGCAGTAGAAGTTACTGTTACCGGAAAAAGAGAAGTAAAGAAAGTTCATCTAAATGAAGAGGTTGTAGATCCGGATGATATTGAAATGCTGGAAGACCTCATTATGGCAGCTGTAAATGAAGCAATGCGCCAGGTTGACGAAGAAAATGCAGCAAATATGTCTAAGCTTACCGGAGGCATGGGAGGACTTGGCTTCTAATGGAGTACTACAGCGGACATATCAAAGAACTTATTGAAGAATTGGGAAGACTGCCTGGAATAGGTCAAAAGACGGCTCAGAGACTTGCTTTTTATATCATAAATATGCCTAAGGACCGGGCAAAGGCACTTTCAGATGCAATCATTAATGCAAAAGAAAATATTCATGAGTGCAGGATATGTCATACCCTCACAGATGGGGAGGTATGCCCTATCTGTGCGGATGAAAAAAGAAACCATAAAATTATTATGGTTGTGGAAAATGCAAGAGATTTGGCAGCCTATGAAAAAACCGGGAAATATGATGGAGTTTACCATGTACTCCAGGGCGCAATTTCGCCTATGCTTGGAATAGGGCCGGAGGAAATTCGCTTAAAAGAATTGATAAAGCGCCTGGAGGCAGAAGTAGAGGAAGTGATTATAGCTACAAATTCTAGTCTGGAAGGGGAAACGACGGCGATGTATATCAGTAAGCTGATTAAGCCGACAGGTATAAAAGTCAGCAGAATTGCAAGTGGCGTCCCAGTTGGGGGAGATTTGGAATATATAGATGAAGTGACTCTGCTAAGAGCCTTAGAAGGAAGAACGGAACTGTAAAATGGCAAACAAAAAGTCGAAAATCCGATTGGGCAAATTCAAAAGAAAAGTACAGGAAAAGAAAAGAAAACCAATAAAAAAAATACTGATAGCAGCAGCCATAGGCTTTGGCATAGTATTTTCTGCTTTTACAGCAGTTAAATTCTGGAAATTTCAAAACTACAAAGTGGAATTAACAGAAAAAGACGAAAATACTTTGGTCTATAATTATTACTCCTGCAATGGAAAATTGTTAAAGTGCGCTTCGGATACGGCTATTTTAGTAGATGTCCAGAATGAGTCCATATGGACCGTGAACTATGAAATGAACAATCCGAATGTTGAAATCTGCGGTGATGCTATCGCTATATATGACAAAAACGGGACATCTGTTGTTCTTTGCAATGAAAAGGGAAAAATAGCTTCGTTTAATACAGAACTTCCGGTTATAAAAGCAGATATTTCAGAGCAGGGAACACTAGCCGTACTTGAGGATGATGGAAGCACGGCAAGAATAGATTATTTTGATACAAGCGGCAGCTTAATCGCGACGGTCAGGACCACAATGGACGAGGAAGGATATCCTATGGATCTGGCACTTTCTTCGAATGGCATACTTCTGGGTGTGAGCTATATCCGGTACGAAGACGGAAAAACGATAAATGATGTGATTTTTTATAATTTCAGTACTGCCGGGCAATCCAATAAAGATAATATTGTAAGCAGCTACAGCTATGAAGATGTGATCATTCCTCAAATCTGTTTTATGGGTGAGGATAGCTGCATTGCTTTTGGAACGGACAGACTGTTGCTGTATCGGGGAAACAAAAATCCACAGGAAAGCGAAAGCATCGAAACGGACGGTGAAATTAAAAGCACCTTTGCAGATGAAGACGGGTTTGGCTTTGTAGTATCAGCTGGTGAAAATGGAGAATACGAAATCCAAAGCTACGATAAAAAAGGCAAAAAGAAAGCAACAATTGATACAGACTTTTCTTATACATCGATTGAGAGAAAGAACGGATTGCTCTGCCTGTATAATAGAAGCGCAATCTGCATTTATTCAGCAGATGGTATACTGAAATACAATGGTGAAACGGAGTTCTTTATAAGACAGGTACGCTTGTTGGAATCAAATCGATATGCGGTTGCGGCGACAGACGGATTCGATATAATTCGCTTGTATTAAAAAAAATAAAAAAAATTCAAAAAACATGTTGACAAACCATTATAAGGGTGGTAATCTGTAGAAGCTGTCGCGGGGAACACACCACAGGACAGCAAAGAACATTGACAATTAAA
>CAVFRH010000006.1:0-37461 GCA_963624695.1 bacterium | reverse complement strand
CTGTCCTCCTTCTATGGTTACGTCAATAGAACTAGTTAGAAATATAAGAACCCCGAGAGGGGACGGAAACCCGGATTGCTTCTTTTTTGTCGGTTGCCTTTACGGAAAAGGTTAGAAATATAAGAACCCCGAGAGGGGACGGAAACTCTGGATACCGAACTGCTCCAACCATTCGAAAATAGTTAGAAATATAAGAACCCCGAGAGGGGACGGAAACCCCATTTTCCGTTTACCTTGTCAAATACTACATATTGTTAGAAATATAAGAACCCCGAGAGGGGACGGAAACTCAATTATGAATTTCATATATTACCTCTTTCTGGTTAGAAATATAAGAACCCCGAGAGGGGACTTTAGCTGTTTGGTGAATAGAATGAAGCAGATAAGGAAAAAAGGCTGCTTATATAGAGTACCAAAATGGAGAGAAAAAATATGTTCAGTAAAAAAGTATGAGTCTACAATGGAAAATGGTGGAAGCAATATAGGAGGGCAGTCTATGAGCTATCTATATGTTTGTGAGCACGGAGCGAATATCGGTATAAGCGGAAACAGAGTACAGGTAGAATATAAAGATGGAATGCGCCAAAGTGTACCAATTGAACCTTTGGAAATGATTGAATTGTTTGGAAATGTACGAATGTCTACGCAATGCACGGTTGAATGCCTGAAAAGAGGAATAAATGTGATCTATTATTCCGGAAATGGAGCCTACTTTGGTCGGCTTATTTCTACGAATCATGTGAATGTCGCCAGACAGAGAAAACAGGCAGAAATTTACAAAAATGAGCAATTCAAAATAAAATTTTCCCAAAAGATAATTCATGCGAAAATAAAAAATCAGATCGTGATCCTGCGCAGATATGCCAGATACAATGATATAAATGTTGCAGAACCGATAAAGGCCATGAAAAATGAATGGGAGGAGCTAATTAAAGCGGACTCTATAGAAAAAGTCATGGGTCATGAAGGACTGGCAGCGAGAATTTATTTTAAGACATTGGGAAAATTAGTAGATGAAGAGTTTGAATTCAAAGGTAGAACACGCAGGCCTCCGCTAGATCCTTTTAATTCCCTGATAAGTCTTGGATATTCCATCATTTTAAATGAAATATACGGAAAGTTAGAAGGCAAGGGTTTAAATCCGTATTTTGGACTGATGCATAAGGACAGAGAAAAGCATCCGACACTCGCCAGTGATCTAATGGAAGAATGGAGAGCTGTCTTAGTTGATTCGGTAGCTCTTAGTATGCTGAATGGGCATGAGTTGTTGAAAGAAGATTTTTACCAGAATCCGGATGGACCTGGAATCTTTCTGACAAATGAAGCCTTCAAAAAATACATCCGGAAATTGGAAACGAAGTTTTTAGCATCAAATAAATATCTTTCATATGTGGACTATGACGTAAGCTTTCGAAGAGCAATTACATTGCAGGTAGAACAGCTGGTAAAGGCAATTGAGATGGAAGATGCAGATCAATACAAGCCAATTATAATACGGTGAGCCTATGGAAAATTATTTTTGGAATACAGAAGATACAAGTCATGACAAGAAAGTATATGTACTGATCATTTATGACATCGTAAACAATGCAAAACGGGTAAAGCTGGCAAAGAAACTGGAGGGTTATGGCTTTCGGGTTCAAAAATCGGCCTTTGAAGCTTTGATCAATGAAAAGCTTTACAATAAGTTACTTGGAGAAATCCCGAAATTTGTAGACAAAACGGAAGATTCGGTAAGAATTTATAAAATCTATGGCTATGGCGAAGTTCGAAGCTATGGAATAAAAACAGATATCCCAAGAGATGATGTAATAATAATTTAGAATATATTTGAAATTGAGGTAAAAAATGAACAGAATAATTTTATTTTCACCGGTAGGCGGAACAGATCCCATTTCTTTAAATAACTGGAGAGATGGATCATTATTGCATATTTGCAGAGTATATAAACCTACCGATGTTGTTATGTATATGTCAAAGGAAATATTGGCAAATCAAAAGAAAGATAATCGATATTTATATTGTTTGGATAAATTATCGGAGCTTTTGAAGTTTGAAATGAATTATAAAATAATCGAGCGGCCGGACTTAGAGAATGTTCAGGAGTTTGATCCATTTTACAAGGATTTTAAAGTAGAGTTAGATAAAATTGTCTCGGAAATGGATGATACAGACAGGCTGTATTTAAATGTTTCTTCCGGAACACCTGCGATGAAAAGTGCTCTTTTGATTTTGCAAAACATGGGTGAAATTCCATGCCAGTCCATTCAGGTTACGACTCCGGAAAAAAAGATGAACGAGCATACCCATATAGGATATGACGTGGAAATCCTTTGGGAAGGAAATGAGGATAATAAAAAGGGGTTTACGAATCGCTGTTCCATCGTGGAGTGTCCAAATCTTTCTTTGATAAAAAAGGAAGAATTAATTAAGCAGCAGATCAACGATTACGACTATCATGCTGCAGTTAATATCGCTTCTACCATTGATGCTGAAAGCAGAAAAAGATATTGGGATTATTTGAAGCTTGCAGAGGCAAGGGCAGCTATGAATTTTGCAGAAGTGGACAGAATCATAGAAAAGATAGGGTATTGTCCGTTGCCGTTTAAGTCAGGCGATGAAAGAAACGATTTTGAATATGCGCTGAATTTGAAGCTGAAGCTTAGCAGAAAAGAAAATGCGGATTTTCTCAGAGCAATTACACCTCTTGCAGTTGAGCTTTTTCAGCTTATATTGAAAGAACAGTGTGATATAGATATATATGAGTATTGCAACGAAGATGAAAATGGAGGCTTGAAGTGGGATCAGTTCAAGTTGATGAATACGAATGTTCTGAATATTTTGCAGGCTGCTTTTTATAATGACTTCAAATTTGGATATGTATATTCGATACAAATGCTTAAAATTATAAAATCTCAGACAGAAGACAGAAATCTGAAATCTGCTTGTGATAGGCTAAGAAGTATAGAAGAAAAAGTTCGAAATATAGCGGCACATCAAATGATAGCTATAACAGACCGTAAGCTGAAGGAACTGACCAAAAATGAAAAGGATAAAAAATGTCCGAATGGTTATACCCTTGGAAATATCATGAAGCTCATAGAGGATATATTTGAATATACGCCATTGAAGGTGAAGGAAGAATATTGGAATTCCTTTGAAGAAATGAATAAAAAAATACTCTCTCTTATATAATAGCCATTTTCCAACCCACCTTTATTTTTTAAAAGACCTATGTTATAATGCATCATTGGATTATTCTTATCAGAAAATATAAAATAAAAAGTCAGTGAGGAGATGTGTAAGTATGAGTGACTGCAGTCATGACTGTTCTTCCTGCGGATCCGATTGCGGAAGCAAAAAGCAGGATCCGAAGAGCTTTATAGAAGAGCAAAACCCATATTCAAATGTAAAAAAAGTAATCGGAATCGTGAGTGGAAAGGGCGGCGTCGGAAAGTCTTTGGTTACTTCCCTTACAGCTTCTGCACTTCGAAAAATGGGTTACAAAACAGCAATACTGGATGCGGATATTACAGGTCCGTCCATTCCGAAGATGTTCGGAATGAATGAAAAAGCAGGCGGAAATGATATGGGAATCATTCCGGCAGTATCGAAGGACGGAACAAAGATCATGTCCGTAAATCTGCTTCTGGACAATGCAGATGATCCGGTAATTTGGAGAGGACCGGTCATTGCTGGTGTAGTAAAGCAGTTCTGGAGCGATGTAATCTGGGATGAGGTAGACTATATGTTAGTTGATATGCCTCCTGGAACAGGTGATGTGCCATTGACTGTATTTCAGTCTCTTCCGGTAGATGGCATTGTAGTAGTGACATCTCCTCAGGAGCTGGTAGAAATGATTGTTGGAAAAGCCGTAAAGATGGCAGACATGATGAACATTCCGGTACTTGGAGTGGTAGAGAACATGTCCTATTTCGTCTGCTCAAACTGCAATGAAAAGCATTACATATACGGAAACAGCCATGTAGATGAGCTGGCAGCAAAATTCGGAATCGATACAGTGTCTAAAATTCCGATCGAGCCGGGTCTGGCAAAAGCCTGCGACAAGGGTGCTGTGGAGGAATATGAACATGATTATCTTGCCGAGATAGTTGAAAAGATAAAAAATATTTAATAGGAGTAAAGCAATGAAGAAAGATATTGACTGGGGAAACATTGGATTTGGATATCGTAAAGCAGATTATCGCTATGTTACAAATTTCAAAAATGGAGCATGGGATGAGGGTGGTCTTACAACAGACGACCAGATCGTAATCTCTGAGTGTGCAGGTGTTCTGCAGTATGCACAGACCTGCTTTGAAGGATTAAAGGCTTATACTACAGAGGATGGAAGCATTGTAACCTTCCGCCCGGACTTAAATGCAGACAGAATGATCGATTCCTGCAAAAGACTTTGTATGCCGGTTCTTCCAAAAGAGACATTCCTGGATGCAGTAGACAAAGTCGTTTCTGCAAATGAAGATTTCGTTCCTCCATATGGCTCCGGTGCAACTCTTTACATTCGTCCATATATGTTCGCAAGCAGTCCGGTTTTGGGTGTACATGCAGCAGAGGAGTATCAGTTCCGTATGTTTGCATCTCCGGTAGGTCCTTACTTTAAGGGCGGTGCAAAGCCGATCGTGATCCGTGTTTCTGACTATGACAGAGCAGCTCCTCACGGAACAGGCCACATCAAAGCTGGTCTGAACTATGCAATGAGCCTTTATCCGATCACAGAGGCACATGATCTTGGCTTCAACGAAAACATGTACCTGGATCCTGCTACCCGCACAAAGGTAGAAGAGACCGGCGGCGCAAATTTTATTTTCGTTACCAAAGACAATAAAGTCGTAACTCCGAAGTCAAACAGCATCCTTCCTTCTATTACAAGAAGATCTCTTGTATATGTAGCAAAAGAGTATCTGGGACTCGAGGTAGAGGAGAGAGAGGTTCTCTTCAGCGAGGTAAAGGATTTCGCAGAGTGCGGACTTTGCGGTACAGCAGCAGTTATCTCACCGGTTGGAAAGATTTACGATCATGGAAACGAGATCTGCTTCCCGGCTGGAATGGAAGAAATGGGACCGATCACCAAAAAGCTGTATGAAACGCTTACCGGAATTCAGATGGGACGCATTGAAGCTCCGGAAGGCTGGATTCGCAAAATTAAATAATGGATAACAATCAAAAACGCCTGCCTCTTGCAGAAACCCTCGATGGGTTTCTTGCGGGAGAGCCGGCATATTTTTGTGTTCCGGGACATCGTTTTGAAAGAGGCATTTCTCCGGAATTAACCGCAAGGTTTGGCAAAGGAGTATTTCGCTATGATTTGACAGAGGCAAACGGTCTGGATGATCTGCATGCTGCAAGGGGTGCCATAAAAGAAGCACAGGAGCTGGCGGCCCAGCTTTATGGGGCGGATAAAAGCTATTTTTTGGTAAACGGCACCAGTTGCGGCAATGAGGCTATGCTTCTGGCATGCTTAAGGGAAAACGAGGAAGTTATACTTGCAAGAAATGCACACCAATCTGTTATTTCCGGGTTAATCTTAAGCGGGGCAAAACCGGTTTGGGTTATGCCTGAGTATGAAAGTGAATGGGGCTTTTATGCACAGGTAGAGCCGGAAAAAATCGAAAAAGCATTCATGGAGCATCCAAAGGCAAAGGCTGTTATGATTACCAGCCCGACCTATTATGGGGTGGTGTCCGATATAGAGGCCATTGCAGAAATTTGTCATAAAAGAGGAGTGCCGCTTCTGGTCGATGAAGCACATGGCTCCCATTTGTATTTTTACGAGAAACTTCCAAAGGGAGCTTTAGCCCAGGGCGCAGATGGGGTTGTCATGAGCAGTCACAAGACGATTGGCGCAATGACCCAAAGCTCTATGCTGCACATAAAGGGAGAACGGATTTCAAGACAAAGATTGGAAGGAGCCTTGCGGATGTTAATGTCCTCGTCCCCTTCTTATGTTTTGATGACTGCATTGGATGCGGCGAGGCAGCAGATGGCTCTGGAAGGGGAGGTGCTTCTGAAAAGAGCACTGGATTTGAGTTTGCAGCTTCGGCAGGGTCTGGAAAGAATCGATGGCGTCAGCGTTTTTGGGGGAAGCAATCCAAGAGAGCTTTTGAAAAATAAAATTGACGTTACCCGTGTGTGCTTTTCCGCAAGGCAGGCAGGCTTGTCTGGCTTTACCCTTTTTGAAAAAATGTACGAAAGCGGAAGAGTCAGCTTTGAGATGGCAGATAGCGAAAATCTGTTGGCAGTGATCACAGCTGCAAATACGCCGGAAGATATCGAAAGACTTTTGGATACCCTACAGTCGGTTCTCTTGAAGGAAAAAGAAAAAAAAGACGAGAGTCTTCAGCAAAGCAGAAGGCTGAAAAATTTGTGGCAGGAGTGCGGAAGTGAAAAGATACTCAGCAAAAAGAGTCCAAGAAATGCTTTCTTTGCAGAAAAAGAAGAAATCCCTTTAAAAAAGAGCATGGGAAGGGTTTGCTGTCAGAGCATTGCACCCTATCCGCCCGGAATACCGGTAATCAACCCGGGAGAAGTGATCAGCAGGGAAACCATGGACATACTGGAGCTGTGCCTTGAAGGTGAGCTTTCGGTTCATAGCTATGGGAACGATGACCTGCACTATATAGAAGTAATCAAAGAATAAAAAGATTGGAGAAATATATGAACAGTCTTATAGAGCTTATATCACAGGAGGTTGCTGCAGCCTTCGAAAAAGCGGGATATGACGGAAAGTACGGAAAAGTAACGGTTTCCAACAGACCGGACCTTTGCGAGTTTCAGTGCAACGGCGCTATGGCAGCAAAAAAAGCTTACAACAAAATTCCGAGAGACATTGCGGCAGAAGTTTCTGCTCAGTTCGCAGACAGCAAGGTGATAGAATGTGCTGAAGTTGCAGGACCCGGATTCTT
This sequence comes from bacterium, assembly GCA_963624695.1. Classification (GTDB taxonomy): domain Bacteria; phylum Bacillota; class Clostridia; order Lachnospirales; family Lachnospiraceae; genus Alectryocaccobium. The sequence continues at coordinate 30,538 of CAVFRH010000006.1, read as the reverse complement.
AAATATCAAAATAAAGGGAGAATTCCTGGCTTCTTATCTGAAAGAGATGAGCGAGGATGAGCATCTTGGAGTCAGCAAAAATGAAAATCCCAAGACAGTTATTATTGACTACGGCGGACCGAATGTGGCAAAACCTCTTCATGTAGGTCACCTGCGTTCTGCAATCATCGGTGAGTGCGTAAAGCGTATGGGACGTTTTATGGGAGACAAGGTAATTGGCGACGTCCATCTTGGAGACTGGGGACTGCAGATGGGACTCATTATTGCGGAAATACAGGAAAGAAAGCCGCAGCTTCCCTATTTTGATGAATCATTCGAGGGAGAATATCCAGCTGAGGCTCCCTTTACCATCAGTGAACTGGAGGAGATCTACCCAACTGCAAGCGGAAAGTCAAAGCTTGACACTCCGGAGGGAAAGAGCTTTAAGGAAAAGGCACTGGCAGCAACTCACGAGCTTCAGATGGGAAGAAGAGGCTATATTGCACTTTGGAATCACATCATGAATGTATCTGTTACGGATCTGAAGGCAAATTACAAAAAGCTGAATGTGGAATTTGACCTTTGGAAAAAGGAATCCGATGCACAGCCTTACATTCCGGATATGGTTCAGATGATGAAGGACAAGGGCTTTGCTTATGAAAATGAAGGGGCTCTGATCGTAGACGTAAAAGAAGAAACAGATACAAAAGAGGTACCGCCCTGCATTATCCTCAAATCAGACGGAGCTTCTCTCTATACAACCACAGATCTGGCTACCATTGTAGAGCGTATGAAGCTGTTCCAGCCGGACAAGCTCCTTTATGTAGTAGATAAAAGACAGGAAATGCATTTCATTCAGGTCTTCAGAACAGCCAGAAAGACAGGCATTGTAAAGCCGGAAACAGAGCTTTTCCACCTGGGCTTCGGTACCATGAATGGAGAAGATGGAAAGCCATTTAAGACACGTGATGGCGGTGTCATGCGTCTGGAAAATCTAATCAAAGAGATCAACGAGGAAATGTACAAGAAGATCGCTGAAAACAAGGCAGGAGAGAGCTTTGACGAGGAAGAAGTCAGAAAGACAGCACAGATTGTAGGTCTTGCTGCCATCAAGTACGGAGATCTTTCCAATCAGGCATCGAAGGATTATATTTTCTCACCCAAGAAGTTTACTTCATTCGAAGGAAATACAGGACCGTACATCCTTTATACAATGGTTCGTATTAAGTCCATTTTGGAAAGATACAAAAATGCAGGCGGAGATCCGGAGCAGTGCAGCTTTAATCCGGTACAGACAGACAGCGAGAAGGCATTGATGTTAAATGCGGCAGCCTTTAACAGTGCAATGACAGGAGCATATGCAGAAACAGCACCGCACAGATTGTGTGCTTATATCTATGCCCTTTCCAACGAGCTGAATCATTTTTATCATGAAAATAAAATCCTTTCAGAGGAAAATGAAGAGAAAAAGAAGGGCTGGATCGCACTTTTGAAGCTGGTACTTAAAGTACTGGAATGCAGCATTGACGTACTTGGTTTTGAAGCACCGGAGAGAATGTAATGAAAAAGAGAGTGATTCTTTTTGACCTGGACGGAACCTTGACGGATTCCGGCCCGGGAATCAAGAACTGCGTAAAATATGCCTTGGAAAAGAAGGGCTATGAGCCTCTTTCTGAGAAAATCTTAACCAGCTTTATCGGACCGCCTATGGTGCAGCAGTTTCAGGAGGTCCTTGCGGTGTCAAGAGAAGAGGCGGAAGATTTGGTACATACCTTTCGGGAGCGTTATGCAGTAACCGGAATCTTTGAAAACAGCCTGTATCCGGGTATCAAAGAACTGCTGACAGCCTTGAAGAAAAAGGGATTTTTGCTGGGAGTAACCTCGGCAAAGCCGATGCGTTTTGTAGATCGGGTGACAGAGCACTATGAAATTGCCGCTTTTTTCGATACCATACAGGGTGCCCTCTCGGACAATGAAAAGCCGGATAAAACAGAGGTGATTGCAAGAAGTCTGAAGGCCCTGGGTTATGAAAATGACAGAGAGCTGGTGTCTTTGGTGGGAGATCGAAAATACGATGCCAAAGGAGCTGCTTTGAGCAAGATCGGCTTTTACGGAGTCGGCTGGGGCTATGCTGCAAAAGGTGAATTAGAGGAAGCCGGAGCACAGAAAATAGTAGCTGACGCAGAAGAATTGCTGAAACTGATCTGCGAGGACAAATAAAGAAACGACAAGAAAAGATGTGGGAGAAATCTCGCATCTTTTTTGTTTTTACAAAATCTTAATAAAAAAAGGTTGACTTTTTATTTTTCAGATGCTACTCTCATATCGTCAAATTTAGCTAAATAAAATTAGCAAAATTTTAATAGCTAAAATTACTAAGTGAATCGTAAAAAAGAAAACAATAAACAGGAGATTAGAATCATGAATTTTGAAAAGATCAAGGAAATCATCGTAGACATTATCAGCTGCAGCGAGGATGAAGTAGCAATGGAGACAAATCTGAAGGAAGATCTTGGAATTGACTCTCTCGATGCCATGGAGATTGCAATGTCTGTAGAGGAGAACCTTGGGGTATCCATTCCGGAGGACAAGCTTGGTGAGATGCAGTACGTTAAGGACATTGTAGCTTACGTGGATGCAAACGCATAAAAGGATTTGAAAGCTCTTTAGAGATAGAGAACATACTTCAGGAAAGAGGAAAAAATGCAGATAGATGAAATCTTTCAGATCTGGGACAGATTTGAAAAATCAAAAGCGACAGAGTTCACATTTGAATGTGAAGGAAAAAAGCTGACATTGAAGAAAGATGGAGCTGCTGCAGGAACACAGGCGCCGGTGGCGCCTGTATTTGTATCCGGTTCGCCTATGCAGCCTGCAGCACAGCAGACAGCAGCGGCTGCAGAAGGAACAGCAGAGCCAAAAGCAGCAGAAAAGGAAACAGACGGAACAGCGGTAAGGGCACCATTTGTAGGAACCTTTTACAGAGCTTCTGCTCCAGGAGAGGAACCTTTTGTAAAGCTTGGTCAGAAGGTAAGCAAGGGAGACGTTCTTGGAATTATAGAAGCCATGAAGCTTATGAATGAAATTACCGCTCCCTGTGACGGTGTGATTACAGAAATCATGATCGAAGATGAAACCATGGTGGAATACGATCAGATTTTAATGAGCATAGGAGAATAAGCAGGAAGAATGTTCAAACGAATTCTTATAGCCAATCGAGGAGAAATAGCACTGCGGATCATCCGCTGCTGTCGTGAGCTGAATATACAATCTCTGGTGGTTTATTCCACGGAGGACCGCAATTCCCTTCCGGTCATGATGGCAACCATGGCGGTCTGCATCGGACCGGCAAAGGCCAAGGACAGCTACCTCAATCAGGATGCCTTGATCGAAACAGCCAGAAAGACCGGATGCGATGCAATCCATCCCGGCTACGGCTTCCTTTCGGAAAATGCAGAATTTGCAAAAAAATGTGAAGAAAACGGAATCGTTTTCATTGGCCCTTCCGCAGAGCTGATTCAGAAAATGGGTGACAAGCAGCAGGCCAGAAAGCTGATGTGCAGCAGTGGAGTGCCGGTTGTTCCCGGATCGGAAGGCTGTATTGAAAGCATAGAAGAGGCTTTGGAATGGGCAGACAAGGTAGGGTATCCGGTGCTGGTAAAGGCTTCCGCCGGTGGAGGCGGAAAGGGAATGCGCAGAGTTTACAGGCCGGAGGATATGAAGGCTGCTTTTGATTCGGCAAAGGCGGAGGCAGAGGCTGCTTTTGGAAACGGAGATCTCTATCTGGAAAAGCTGATTATTGATCCAAGACACATAGAGGTACAGATTCTTGCAGACAAACAGGGAAATGTAGTTCAGCTGGGAGAAAGAGACTGCTCCCTGCAAAGAAACAATCAAAAGCTTTTGGAGGAGTCTCCGGCTGTTGCCATTGACGAAAAGGTAAGAGCAAATATTCGAAAAACTGCCGTAAAGGCAGCAAAGGCGGCAGGTTATTTTTCAGCCGGAACCGTGGAATTTGTTCTGGATAAGAGTGGTCATTTTTACTTTATCGAAATGAATACCAGAATTCAGGTAGAGCATCCGGTAACGGAATGTGCAACCGGAATCGACCTGATTCGGGAACAGATTCTAATCGCCCTTGGAAGAAAGCTTCCATTTAAACAAAAGGACATAAATTTAAATGTTCATGTCATCGAATGCCGGATCAATGCTTTAACGACGGGAAAGATCACAACCCTTCATCTTCCGGCAGGCTTCGGGGTAAGAGTGGAAAGTGCCCTCTTTGAAGGGTATGAGGTAAGCCCTTATTATGACTCCATGATTGCCAAGATCATTGTGATGGGAAACAGCAGAAGAGAAGCAGTAAGAAGGCTGCGAAGGGTTCTGGAAGAAATCATTATTGACGGCATTAAGACCAATGCCCATCTGATGTATCTGCTTACATACAAGTCGGAATTTATCCGGGGCGGCTACGACACTTCCTTTTGGAAGAGCGTAGAAAAAGAACTGGAAAAGGAGCTGACAGAGGTCAGTAAAAAGCAATGAGCATACAGGAAATATTTGCAGACAATAAGAAAAAATATAAAAGACTGGTGGGACTTCGAAAAAATCTGTCTCCGGAGGAGAAAATCAGCTGCCCAAAGTGCCGCAATGATCTGCAGGTAAGCAGTCTGCAGAAAAAAGATTATATCTGTAATTACTGTGGATATCACTTCAAAATGCCTCCAAGAGACCGGATTGCCATGTTAGATGACGGAAACCGCTTTATCGAATTTCAAAAGGATCTTTCCACAAAGGATCCCTTAAGATTTCCGGGATATGAGGAAAAATTAGAACAGGTAAAGGCGGCAAGCTGCGAAGAAGAGGCAGTTGTGACCGGAGTCGTTGCAATCAAAGACATCCCATTTGCAATCGCTGTCATGAATTCTGCATTTCTCATGGGAAGCATGGGAACTGTAGTGGGGGAAAAGATTACGGCACTTACAGAGTATGCAGGCAGAAAAAAGCTGCCGCTTGTGATCTTTACGGCCAGCGGAGGAGCCAGAATGCAGGAGGGACTGTTTTCCCTTATGCAAATGGCAAAGACGGCTGCAGCTATTGAAAAATACAAAAAATCCGGCGGACTTTATATTTCTTGTCTTACCAATCCAACAACAGGAGGAGTCAGTGCCAGCTTTGCAACCCTTGGAGACATTATTATAGCGGAGCCGGAGGCTTTGATTTGTTTTGCAGGACCCAGAGTTATAGAGCAGACCATAGGAAGGACCCTTCCAAAGGGTTTTCAAAGAGCAGAATTTCTTCAAGAGCATGGCATGGTAGACATTGTCTGCGAGAGAAGAAAGCAAAAAGAACTGCTCTATAAGATCATGAAACTGCACGGAGCAAACAGGCTCAGTCCCAGACAAAAGGGAAGAAAGGAATCGGACGATGGCAGGAAGTGAAATTTCAGCATATGAAAGAGTGGCCATTGCCAGAGGAAAGAACAGGCCCTTTATCACAGATTATATAAAAGAATTGTTTGATGATTTTGTAGAGCTGCAGGGAGACCGCCTCGCAAAAGAGGATCCTTCCATCTTAGGAGGAATTGCATCCTTCCATGGGATTTCTGTAACGGTAATCGGACATAGGAAGGGACGCAGCACAGAAGAAAACATCAAATACAATTTTGGCATGGCTTCACCGGAAGGGTATCGGAAGGCACTTCGCCTTATGAAACAGGCAGAACGTTTTAAGCGGCCGGTGATCACCTTCATCGATACACCTGGGGCTTACCCCGGAATGGAAGCAGAAAGCGGCGGACAGGCAAATGCCATAGCAGAAAATCTAGCAGCTATGAGCAGTCTTCAGACACCGGTAATCGCTGTGGTTACCGGAGAGGGAAGCAGCGGAGGGGCTCTGGCTCTTGCAGTGGCAGATAAGGTTTATATGTTGGAAAATGCCGTATACAGCATTCTTTCGCCGGAGGGCTTCGCATCTATTATGTGGAAGGATGCTTCCAGAGCAGCACAGGCCAGTGAGGTGATGAAGCTTACGGCCCAGGAGCTTTACGACTACAAGCTCATCGATCGTATTGTTCCGGAAAAGGGACTTTACAAAAATCTGGATAAGCTGCTTTTATCCACCATTGTAAAGCTTCAGGAGTACGATATGGAAGAGCTGCTAAGCAGAAGATACAGAAAATTCAGAACAATAGATGGAATTTACAAGCCTCAGACGGCCGGGTTCCAGGAGGAAACATGTCCGGAATAAAGATAGTAGGAACAGGACTGGCACTGCCGCAAAAGGCGGTAAGCAACGAAGTACTCAGCAAAACAATTGATACCAGCGATGAATGGATCTTTTCCAGAACAGGAATTCACAGCCGCTATATTGCAGGAGAAGGGGAAAATGTATATTCTCTGGCAAAAGAGGCAGCGCAGAAGGCAATCGAGAAGGCTGCAAAGCAGGATGAGGAGTTTTCCAAAGAAAAAATCAAGGCAGTTTTTGCAGCAACAATGACTTCAGATCACATTTTTCCATCCGTTGCCTGTATGCTGCAAAAGGAGCTTGGGCTGGAAAAAGACATAAAGGCCTTTGATATCAGCGCAGCCTGCACCGGCTTTGTATATGCTCTGCAAACTGCATACGGAGCCTTTTGTGCGGGATGTGAGGGATATATACTGGTGTTAGGTGCAGAGTGTATGAGCAGTATTTTGGATTTTCAGGACAGATCCACCTGCGTTCTTTTTGGAGACGGAGCCGGTGCGGCAATCCTGAAAAAAGATCATCGCAAAGAAAGCTGCTTTTTAGAAATCTCCGGGACAGAAGGAAATGATGAAGTGCTCTTTTGCGGAAAAAAAGAGGATTTCATACATATGAACGGTGGGCAGGTCTACCGTTTTGCGACAAAGGCCCTTCGGGGAGCAATTCAGCAGCTTTTGGAAAAATCCCAAAATACAATGGATGACATTGATTACCTTGTATGCCATCAGGCGAATGCAAGGATCATTGATTCAGTGAAGAGAAAGTATCCGGGGCAGGAAGAAAAATTCTTTATGAATATGGAGCATTTTGCAAATACATCGGCTGCCAGTGTGGCCATTGCTATGGCAGATATGTATGAGAAGAAAATATTGAAGCCAGGTATGAAGATCATTACAGCTGCATTTGGAGCAGGTCTTTCATGGAGTGGGATTTTAATGACGATTTAGCAGGAAGCTTGGAGGAAGTTTGAATGAAGATAAATGAAATTTTGGGAATAAAATATCCGTTTATTCAGGGCGGAATGGCAAACATTGCAACAGCACAGCTGGCAGCAGCAGTTTCGAAAGCAGGGGGACTGGGCATCATTGGAGCCGGCGGCATGAATCCGGATTCTTTGAGAGAAAACATCAGAGCATGCAAAGAAAAAACAGATGGCCTGTTCGGAGTCAATCTGATGCTGATGCATCCGCAGATCGATGATCTGGCTCAGGTTGTGTTGGATGAAAATGTCAAGCTGGTAACGACAGGTGCCGGCATGCCAACAAAATATATGGAAGACTGGAAAAAGGCAGGAATCCGTGTGCTCCCGGTTACATCCAGTGTGATGATGGCAAAAAGACTGCAGGACATGGGCGCAGATATGATCATAGCAGAAGGAACGGAAAGCGGTGGACACGTAGGAGAAATGACCACCATGACAGTTGTTCCTCAGATGGTTCAGGCACTCGACATACCGGTTGTGGCAGCAGGTGGAATCGCAAGTGGAAAACAGCTGGCAGCAGCCTTTGCACTTGGGGCAAGCGGTGTACAGATGGGAACCGTTTTCCTTGCATCACCGGAATGCCCGATCCACCAAAATTACAAGGATGCGGTATTGAAGGCAAGGGACAATGACACGGTAGTAACCGGAAGAATCGCCGGCACACCGGTCCGCATTTTGAAAAATGCTATGTCCAGAGAGTATGTAAAGCAGGAGAAAAAGGGAGCAACTGTTATGGAACTGGAAAAATACACCCTTGGTTCTCTTCGCAGGGCAGTATTTGACGGTGATACAAAAACCGGTTCTCTTATGGCAGGACAGGTTTGTGGTCAGATTGACCAAATCCGCCCGGTGGCACAGATCATGGAAGAAATTTATTCAGAGTATAAGGCTGTAGTATCCGGTCTTTTCAATGAGATGAAGTAAGAGTTGGAGAATAAAGATGACAGTATTTTTATATGCCGGACAGGGAAGTCAGTTTGTTGGAATGGGAAAGGATCTGTATGAAGAATTTCCTGCGTTTCGAAATGTAGTAGACAATGCAGAGCTGGATTTTGATCATAAAGCAATGATGTTTGAAGGGCCGGCAGAAAGCCTGGCAGATACAGTATATACACAGCCGTGTATGGCTGTCTTTGCAGCGGGAGTTACAGCTGTATTAAAGGAAGCAGGAATACAGGCAGATGCAGCCTGTGGTCTGAGTCTTGGAGAGTACGGTGCTTTGTACAGTGCCGGTGTCTGGGATACTGCCACTTACATTGATCTGGTTGCTTACAGAGGAAAGGTAATGTCTGAAGCAGTAAAGGGAATGAGCTATTCCATGAGTGCCATTCTCGGAAGTGAAGCGGCAGCAGTAGAAGAAGCCTGCAGAAAATTTGAGACAGAGGGTTTTGTTACCGTTGCAAATTACAATTGCCCCGGACAGTATGTAATTTGCGGTGAGGAAAAGGCGGTTGCAGCGGTAGAAGCCTATATGAAGGAAAACTACAAGGCAAGGGCAGCCAGATTAAATACCAGCAGTCCTTTCCATACCTCTTTGCTGAGAGAGGCAGGAGACAAACTGAAGGAAAAATTTGAGACAATCGAATTTCAGACTCCTTCCATACCGGTTTATATGAATGTTACGGGAGAAAAGCTGAAAAAAGAAGAGAGCATAAAGAAGCTTTTAGAGGAGCAGGTTCAAAAGAGTGTACGCTTCGAGAATATCCTGAGAAATCTTATTAAGGACGGAGCAGACCGTTTTATTGAGATCGGACCGGGAAATGTCCTTACAGGGCTCTGCAGAAAAACCGCAAGAGCAGTTGGAGCAAAGGTAACGATTCAAACCATTCAAAAGGCAGAGGATCTGAGAAAGCTTTTGGAGGAAGAACACTGATATGGAAAGAAAGAAAATCGCACTGATTACTGGCGGAAGCCGAGGCATCGGCAGAGCTATCTGTTTAAAGCTTGCCAAAGGCGGCATGGACATTGCTTTTACCTACAGCTCAGATGAAGAGGGAGCAAAGGAAACAGCTAGGCTTTGCATGGAAGAAGGAGCGACAGTTTACAGTTATAAAGCAGATGTAAGAAGCTCGAAGGAATGCAGTGAGCTAGTCAAGGACTTGATATCCAAAACAGACAAGCACATCGATGTACTTGTAAACAATGCAGGGGTAACAAGAGACAATCTGTTGATGCGAATTTCCGATGAGGACTTTGATGCAGTTATCGATGCAAACTTAAAGGGAGCATTCTATATGATGCGTGAAGTCTCCAGAGTAATGCTGCGTCAGCGCTCCGGAAAAATCGTCAACATCAGCAGCGTTGTTGGAATTATGGGAAATGCAGGCCAGGTAAATTATGCTGCATCGAAAGCAGGCATAATCGGAATGACCAAATCACTGGCAAGGGAACTGGCTTCCAGAAAGATCAATGTGAATGCGGTTGCACCGGGCTTTATTGAAACAAAAATGACCCAGGCACTTTCAGAGGATGCAAAGAAACAAATTGCTTCCCAGATATTATTGAATTACATGGGAAAACCGGAGGATGTGGCAAATGCAGTTGCCTTTCTTGCAGGAGATCAAAGTGACTATATAACCGGCCAGGTATTATGCGTAGACGGAGGAATGGCTTTATGAGAAGAGTAGTAATAAGCGGAATCGGTGCCGTAACACCCATCGGGAACAATGTGCCGGATATGTGGCAGTCAATCAAAGACGGAAAATGCGGAATTGCACCCATCACACTTTACGATACAACAAATCAGAAGGTGAAGCTTGCGGCAGAAGTAAAAGAGTTTAAGCCGGAAGAGGTTTATGAAAAGAAAGAACTTCGCCGAATGGATCGTTTTACCCAGTTTGCGGTTGTAGCAGCACATGAGGCAATGTTAGACAGCCAGATCGACCTGGAAAAGACAGACAGGGAGCGCTTTGGCGTATTGGTTGCCAGCGGAATCGGTGGCCTGAATGCCATTCAGAACGAAAACAATAAGGGAATGACCAAAGGATACGACAGGGTAGTGCCTTACTTTATTCCCATGAGCATTTCCAATATCGCTGCAGGTCAGATCGCAATCCGCTATGGATTAAACGGCATGTGTTCCTGTGTAGTAACAGCCTGTGCGGGCGGAACAAATGCCATTGGAGATGCTTACAGACACATCAAGGACGGATATGCGGATTTGATGCTTTGCGGCGGAACAGAAGCCTGCATCACAAATCTTGGAGTAGGCGGATTTACCTCTATGCAGGCTCTTTGCTGCAGCGAGGATCCAAACAGAGCTTCCATTCCTTTCGATAAGGAAAGAAGTGGCTTTGTACTTGGAGAAGGTGCCGGAATGCTGGTACTGGAAGAGTATGAGCATGCAAAGAAGAGGGGTGCAAAAATTTACTGTGAGGTATCCGGATACGGCGTAAACTGTGATGCACACCATATCACTGCACCAAGAGAGGATGCAGAAATGGCCTCTAAGTGCTTTCAGATGGCACTGAAGGATGCCGGAATCGAGCCGGAAAAAATCGATTATATCAATGCTCACGGAACCTCAACAAAGCTGAATGACCGCTGCGAGACAAAGGCAATCAAGAATGTGTTTGGAGAGCATGCCTATAAAATGGCTGTTAGCTCGACAAAATCCATGACAGGGCATATGATTGCAGGTACAGGTGCGGTAGAAGCGATTATTACAGCACTTGCGGTGCGAAACGATTATATTCCGGCGACCATCAATTATCAGGTGCCGGATGAAGAATGTGACCTTGACATTGTTCCGAACAAAGGAAGAGAGGCAAAGGTGGATTATGCCCTTTCCAATTCTCTTGGCTTTGGAGGTCACAATGCCTGCGTTATACTGAACAAGATTCAGTAGGAAAGGAAAGCAATGGAATTAAATTTTACCCAGATACAGGAGATACTTCCTCATAGATATCCTTTTTTGATGCTGGACAAGGTTACGGAGTGCGAACCCGGGGTTTCCTGCAGTGCGGTGAAGCTGGTATCCGGAAATGAGCAGTTTTTTCAGGGACACTTCCCAGGGCAGCCCATTATGCCGGGTGTCTTGATCTTAGAGGCACTGGCACAGACCGGAGCAGTTTCGATTCTCAGCAAAGAAGAAAACAAAGGAAAAATCGTACTTTTTGGCGGCGTGAAAAATGCAAGATTTAAAAGACAGGTTGTTCCGGGAGATATTCTGGAGCTGCATTGTGAGATCATAAAAATGTATGGACCTATGGGAGTCGGATCTGCAGTTGCTACCGTAAATGGTGAGATTGCAGTAAAAGCAGAAATAACTTTTGCAATTGCCTGAATTACTTAGTATTATAGAGTACAGATTGTAAAAAACGGCAATATCGTATCGTTTTTTGCAACAGAAAAGGTAGGGCGAGAGTTATGGTTATTGAAGCATTTCACAGAGTGTACAATAAATTTAAAATGCATTTTTATCATGTTGTCTTTAAAAAATGGAAGGGAAGGGCATTGTCTCTTACTACAGTGGAAACCTTTTGCATGGAGATTATTTATGGGATGGACAAACCAACGGTAAGTGAATTTTCAAGATTTGCAAGCCTTTCTTCTGCAAATGCAGCAGACAAGATCAACAATCTGATCAACAAGGGATATCTGAAGAAAACGCAGTCGAAGGAAGACAAGAGAAAATATTATCTGGAACCAACCCAGAAATATCTGGATTATTACGATGTAAGCAAAAGCTATATAGACAGTGTTTTGGAAAAAGTAGAGGAACGCTTTTCTCAGGAAGAACTGGAGATTTTCTATAAAATCCTGGATACTATGGACAGGGAACTGTTGGCATCATACGATGAACTGATGTAACGGCTCGGAAGCGGTAAATAGAGAAAGTCCATTCAGGAGAGAAAAATGAAGCATAAAATCGGAATCATGGGAGGAACATTTGACCCCATCCACATGGGACATTTACTTTTGGCACAGTCGGCTTATGAAAGTCTGCAGTTGGAAAAGGTAGTGTTTATCCCGGCGGGAAATCCGCCGCACAAAAGAAATCAGATCATAGAGGTAAGTGCCAGGCAGAGGGCAGAAATGGTTGCATTGGCAATTGAAGGGGATCCGCGCTTTGAGCTGGATCTTATGGAGGTGGAAAAGGACAGCTATTCCTACACCTATGAAACCCTGCAGGAATTGAACAGAAAGCATCCGGAAAATGACTATTATTTTATAATAGGCGGAGATTCCTTGAGGGACTTTTACAGCTGGAAAAAGCCAGAGCTCATTGTACAGTATTGTCATCTGGCTGCATCCTACCGTCCCGGGATTTCAACCGAAATGAATGAGCTGCTGGAAAAAAATCGCCGGGATTACGGCGGAGATTTTGTGAAGGTTCCGGCTCCGATGTTGGATATCTCTTCTCATCAGATTCGGGAGCTTGCCCAAAACGGACAATCCATCCGCTACTATGTACCGGAAAAGGTATGGCAGTATATAGCGGAAAAGGAATTTTATAAAAAGATATAAGCGGCAATATTTGCCAGTATATAGGTGGAAATGCTTTACGTTGACACAAGGTGGCATATACTATAAAGTAAAACTGTCACAGAGAAAAAACGTAAAGTATTTCTCTTTTTTATATATTATAACCTATTAAAAAGGTAGGTTAAACGAGACGAAATTGCTTAAAAAAGGAGAAAAAATGCAGGCAGTAGACAAGAAATTAGAGGATTTTTTTAGAGAAAACAGGAAAATAGCCATTGCATTTTCCGGAGGAGTGGATTCCTCCTATTTGCTGTATGCAGCAGTGCAATGTAAAATAGATGTAACCGCTTACTATGTAAATTCCGCCTTTCAGCCGGAATTTGAATTAAAGGATGCCAAAAGAATAGCGGAAATTACAGGCGGTCGCATGAAGGTAATTGAGGTTGATGTACTTCGTAATGAAAAGGTGGTGGAAAATCCTTCCAATCGTTGCTATTTTTGCAAGCAATCGATCTTTTCCACAATTTTAGAGCATGCAAAGGCAGATGGATATACTATGGTCGTGGACGGAACCAATGCTTCCGATGACAGCACAGATCGTCCCGGAATGAAGGCCCTGCAGGAAATGCAGGTAAGGTCGCCTCTTCGGGAGTGCGGTCTTACAAAGAAAAAAATCCGTGAGCTTTCAAAGCAGGCGGGACTTTTTACCTGGAGCAAGCCTTCCTATGCATGCCTTGCAACCCGCATTCCAAGCGGAACTGCCATTACAGCAGAAATGCTGGAGAGGACAGAAAGGGCAGAAAATTTCTTGTTTTCCCTTGGCTTTGCAAACTTTCGGGTAAGATTATTAAATAAAGATATTGCAAAGCTGCAGATGCCAAAGGAAGCTCTGGAGCTGCTAATGGAAAAACGCGAAGAGATTCTTACAGAACTGAAAAAGGATTATTCCGATGTTTTGCTTGATCTGGAGGTAAGAGGATGAATGAAGATATTCGGTCTATATTGGAAGGGGTTAAAAATGGAAGTGTAGAAATAGAAGATGCACTGCTGGAACTGAAAAAGGAACCCTTCGCAGAGCTTGGCTTTGCCAAGGTGGATCTTCACAGAAAGTTAAGACAGGGTGCGGCAGAGGTTATATACGGAGCCGGAAAAAGTGCAGAGCAGATCAGCGGCATTGCAGAAAAAATGCTGGAGAGTGGTCAGAAAACCGTTTTGGTCACCAGAATTTCTAAGGAAAAGGCAGATCTTGTACCGAAAGAGCTAGGTATGACTTATTATCCGGATGCGAAAGTAGGAATTTTCGGAGAGATGCCGAAGAAAAGCGGATTGGGAAAAATTGTAGTGGCTACCGGAGGAACCAGCGACATTCCGGTGGCAGAGGAGGCAGCTCTTACTGCGCAGTGTATGGGAAATGAAGTCGTAAGGCTTTATGATGTTGGGGTTGCAGGACTTCACAGGCTTCTTCATTATATGGACGACATTATGAGCGCAAAGGTGATTATCGCCATTGCAGGCATGGAGGGAGCTTTGGCTAGTGTGATCGGCGGTCTTGCAGATTGTCCGGTGATAGCAGTCCCAACTTCAGTAGGCTATGGGGCAAGCTTTCATGGAGTATCGGCCCTTTTGTCTATGCTCAATTCCTGTGCCAGCGGTGTTTCAGTGGTAAATATCGATAACGGATTCGGGGCAGGATACCTGGCAAACATGATCAATCATATGAAATAATTCAGTAGTATCATCGGAAAATAAGAAAACGGAGAGTATTATGAGAACATTGTATATACAGTGCAATATGGGTGCAGCAGGAGATATGCTTAGCGCCGCCTTGTTTGAACTGCTGGAGGATAAAAAGGCTTTTTTGGAAAAGCTGAACCAGGTAGGCATTCCAAATGTGAAGGTGACAGCAGAAAAAACAGAAAAATGCGGAATCACAGGCACCCATTTTCACGTTTTAATTGACGGAGAAGAGGAGGGAGAAGAGCACAAACATCATGCGCATCATCACGAGCATGCCCACGCTCACGACCATCACCATGGACAGGAACATCACCACCATCACAATGGCATAAAAGACATAGAACACTTAGTAAAAGAACATCTGAATCTGGAAGAAAAGGTAAAAGAAGATATTCTGGAGGTCTTTTCGGATATCGCAAAGGCAGAAAGCAAGGTACATGGAAAAGAAATGGATCAGATCCACTTCCATGAGGTTGGCACAATGGATGCTGTGGCAGACATTACAGCAGTCTGCATGCTGATGCAGGAATTAAAGGCAGAAAAAATAGTGGCATCTGCAGTTCATGTAGGAAGCGGAACGGTAAAATGTGCCCACGGAATCCTTCCGGTACCGGCACCGGCCACTTCTCTTTTACTGCAAGGGGTACCGATTTATTCGGGTGAGGTAAAAGGAGAACTTTGTACTCCTACAGGGGCAGCACTTTTGAAGCATTTCGCTTCTGAGTTTGGTCAAATGCCCCTTATGAAGGTGGAAAAAATCGGCTATGGAATGGGAAAGAAGGACTTTGAACAGGCAAACTGTGTCAGAGTATTTTTGGGTGAAACAGATGAAAGGAAAGATTCCATCAATGAGCTTTCCTGCAACCTAGATGATATGACGGGAGAAGAGATCGGCTTTGCCCTGGAACGGCTCTATGAGGCAGGAGCAGCAGAGGTTTATACCCTTCCGGCAGCAACAAAAAAGAACCGTCCGGCAGTTATTTTAAATGTTCTTTGCAAGGACGAGGTAAAGGAAGAAATTGTTCGGACGATTTTCAAGCACACCTCTACCATCGGAATTCGGGAAAAAAAGATGAACCGCTATGTACTGGATCGGGGCAGCTCAAGTGTGGATACCATATATGGAAAGGTCAGACGAAAGGACTGCGCAGGTTATGGCAGTGAAAAATCAAAATATGAATTTGACGATCTCGCCAAAATAGCAAGAGAAAAAGGAAAATCCATTGCAGAGATCCGAAAAAAGATAGAAGAATATCAATAGCTTTAATTAATGCATCCGAGGACGATTCTACGGATGAAAATAATTTATTCTTTGACACAATGAAAGTTTATTTGGATTGTACCAAGTGTAACGAAGAGTTGGATCTGGTATCCAATGGAGATTTTGTTAGGTTTTATTTTTTTAAGTATAATATCGATGAAGAAACGGTAAAAATAGAAAAAATCACTAAAGTGGATAAAATGGAAGAGAAAGAAAGTTGACTGTAAAAATTGGCTGACGCATTATGCATCAGCCGATTTTTACTATATATTGATAATACCGATCGATTTTAAGAGAATCAGAACAAGAAGAATCGGTGCGATAAAGCGGATCATGATCTTATAGAGACCTTTTCGTCCCATACGGCTTCCGTCTTTTTCTACCTCATCGATTATGGTTTTCGGCCCAAGTACCCAGCCAATCAAAATACAGGTGGCAATGGCAACAAGCGGCATGAAGAGGTTGTTGCTGATGTAGTCCATAATGTCCAGAATCTGGGCATTCGATCCGTTTGGAAGTTTGAAATCAAAATAGAAAAGATTGTATCCAAGACAGACAATAACAGCTACAACGCCTGCAATAATGGTTTCCAAGCCGGCAGCTTTTTTTCTTGTAAGATGGAATTCATCCATAAAGCTGGAAACAACCGCTTCCATAATGGAAACAGAACTGGTGATAGCGGCGAAGAGCACCATCGCAAAGAAAAGTGTACCCATAATGTTTCCGGCAAAGCCCATGGCTTCAAAAACCTTCGGAAGGGAAATGAACATAAGCCCTGGACCGGAAGAGGACATTCCCTCTGCACCCATAAAGGTGTATACGGCAGGGATGATCATGATTCCAGCAAGTATGGCGATGATGGTATCGAAAATTTCAATCTGGTTGATGGATTTATTAAGACTAATATCATCCTTTACATAGGATCCGTATGCAACCATGATTCCCATTGCAACACTTAAAGAGAAGAAAAGCTGTCCCATGGCATCTACCAGGGTAGATAGAAAGCTTCCGGCAGTAATGCCGTCAAAATTCGGAACAAAGAGAATCCGAAAGCCATCCATGCCGGTTCTTGTAATGCCGTCTGCGTCTGTGTGACTAAGGGTAAGAGAGAACACAGCAATAATGATTACAAGGACAATGAGAATCGGCATAAGGAAAGTAGAAAACTTTTCAATGCCCTTATTGACTCCCCTAAAAATAACAAAGGCGGAAATGGCAAGGAAGATCAGTGCAAAGATGATGGGTTCCGCAGTTCCGGAAATAAAGGAACTGAAGTATCCGTCTGTGGCAAGCTCCATTCCGTGACCTGTAATATACATACAGAAGTATTTGATGACCCAACCGCCGATGGCACAATAGTAGGGCATAATGATCATAGGAACAAGGCAGGCAAAAATACCGATAAAACCGCTCTTTTTGTGAAGTGCCTTATAAGCAGAAAGAGGTCCCTTTTTTGTCTTTCTGCCAATGGCAATCTCCGTTGTGAGAAGTGCGAAGCCAAAGGTAAGGGCAAGTACAATGTAGATAACAAGGAAAAGTCCGCCTCCGTCTTTCGCCGCAAGATAAGGAAAGCGCCAGATGTTTCCGAGGCCAACGGCACTGCCTGCAGCGGCAAGAACAAAGCCGATTCCACCGGAAAAAGAATTTCGTTTTTTTTCGTGCATAATGTTTCGGATTATTTTCCGAACTCCTTTCATAAAAATAAGGAGGCTGCCGCAGCATATTTTATATGCCCCCCTCGTCATGCCTCCATGCAGTATTGACATCTTATCATAAGAAGGAAAAGCATACAATCAAAAAAAGAGGAGTTTGCTTTTTTTATTGTGCTTACCTATAATGAGAGCGAAAATTCAGCTCAGTTGGAGAGAAAGATATGACATTTGAAAAACTGAAAAAAAATATAATCGATGTAATAGAGGAAGAACAGATCAAGCTTGGATTTCAGGAAGAAACCATACGGCTTTACTATCCCCTGCAGTCTTTAAATCTGTTTCTGG
The DNA here is from genome assembly GCA_963624695.1 of bacterium. GTDB lineage: Bacteria > Bacillota > Clostridia > Lachnospirales > Lachnospiraceae > Alectryocaccobium. The sequence goes on along the minus strand of CAVFRH010000006.1, from coordinate 12,912 downwards.
AAACAGAGTATTCGGTAGAAGAGATGCATAAAGCACTGGAAGAGTTCACAAGGCAGGAAAAGGAAAGGCTTGGCAGAATCGAAATTTCGGAAAAGGGAGAACGCTTTTGCATAAAGCTTCCAAAAGAAACGGCAATTTACGTGCATGAGAAAATTTCGAAAAATGAATTTTTGTGTGATTTTATTGCTCTGATCTCACAGCATGAGACAAAAATAGAAGACATTCTGGCCTGCTTTCAGAACTATTCAGACAAGCTGCATTTTGAAAAGGTTCAAAACGGAGAATTTGATTATCTGATCTATTTTGAAGATGGGATCCCGGATGATTACCGCTATTGCATTACGGATGAGGGTGTTCACATGATCTACCACCGATATACAAAAGAGGACTACAAAGAGCTGGGTCTATAGAAAAATGAAAAAAATCTTGTATATGGGAAAAAGCCGTGATACAATATCGAAGTTGTGAAAAAACACGTGTATGTTCGTCAGGCTGGTGCTCCCGAACGGGAGTGGTCTGAAATTACGGCTGCACGGAAGAAATTAACCAAAAGGAGAAAAAAGATGAGCGTAATTTCAATGAAACAGTTACTCGAGGCAGGTGTTCATTTCGGACATCAGACAAGAAGATGGAACCCTAAGATGGCTCCTTACATCTACACAGAGAGAAACGGAATCTACATTATTGACCTTCAGAAGACAGTAGGCATGGTAGACGATGCATATCAGGCAGTTGCAGATGTAGTTGCAAACGGAGGAACTGTTCTTTTTGTTGGAACAAAGAAACAGGCACAGGATGCAATCGCTGCAGAAGCTGCTCGTTGCGGAATGTTCTATGTAAACGAGAGATGGCTTGGAGGTATGCTTACAAACTTCAAGACAATCCAGAGCCGTATCAAACGTCTGAAAGACATCGAGGCTATGGAAGCTGACGGAACATTTGATGTTCTTCCTAAGAAGGAAGTTATTGAGCTTCGCAAAGAGCTTGACAAACTGCAGAAGAACCTTGGCGGTATCAAAGAGATGAAGAGAATCCCAGACCTGATCTTCGTTGTAGATCCGAAGAAGGAGCACATCTGTATTCAGGAGGCTCATTCCCTTGGAATCACACTGGTTGGTATCTGCGATACAAACTGTGATCCGGATGACCTTGACTTCGTTATCCCGGGAAATGATGATGCTATCCGTGCAGTAAAACTGATCGCTTCCAAGATGGCAGATGCTGTTATCGAGGCAAAGCAGGGTGAAGTTGTAGAGGATATTGTTGAGATCGAGGGCGAGGAGTTCGTAGAGGAGACAGAGGCTTAATCTCTATTGTTCCAAAGGCATAAAACAGGAGGATTTTAAAATGGCTATTACAGCTGCAATGGTAAAAGAGTTAAGAGAATCTACCGGCGCTGGTATGATGGACTGCAAAAAGGCACTTACCGCTACTGAGGGAGATATGGACAAGGCTGTTGAGTTCTTAAGAGAAAAAGGACTTGCTACAGCACAGAAAAAGTCCAGCAGAATCGCTGCTGAAGGTATTGTTATGCTGAAGGCAACCGAGTGCGGATGCAAGGCAGTTGCAGTAGAAGTAAATGCAGAGACAGACTTCGTTGCAAAGAACGACAAATTCCAGGGCTATGTAGCTCAGGTTGCAGAGCAGGCTCTTGAGACAAAAGCTGCTGACGTTGATGCTTTCCTTGCAGAGACATGGAAGTTTGACACTACAAAGACTGTAAACGAGGCTCTTGCAGCTCAGATTGCTGTTATCGGCGAGAACATGAAGATCCGTCGTTTCCAGCAGGTAAAGGAAGAAAACGGATTCGTTGCTACCTATACACATATGGGCGGAAAGATCGGTGTTCTTGTTGATGTTGAGACAGACGTTGTAAATGATGAGATCAAAGCTATGGGTAAAAACATTGCAATGCAGGTTGCAGCAATGAGACCTACTTATACAAACAGAAACGAAGTTTCTGCTGATTACATTGCACACGAGAAAGAGGTTCTTCTTGCTCAGATCAAGAATGATCCGAAAGAGTCTCAGAAGCCGGAGAAGGTAATCAACGGAATTATCGAAGGCCGTGTAAACAAAGAGCTGAAAGAAATCTGCCTTCTGGATCAGGTTTATGTTCAGGCAGAGGACGGAAAGCAGACTGTTGCAAAATATGTTGACCAGGTTGCGAAAGCAAACGGTGCTAAGATCACTGTAAAGGGATTCGTACGTTTCGAGACTGGTGAAGGTCTTGAGAAGAAGAATGAGGACTTCGCAGCAGAAGTAGCAGCTCAGATGAACGCATAATAAAAACAATTTTAGAGAGTTCCAGGGAGAAAACAGTTCTGCTTGGAACTCTTTTTTTACGCGAATGCCGCGATAAAGAGGAAAATATGAGAAAAGAAAAATCCTGCGGTGCTGTTGTTTACAAAACAGAACAGAGTATCCGCTATTATCTGATTGAATATATGAAAAAGGGACACGTGTCTATCCCAAAGGGACATGTGGAAAATAATGAAACAGAGGAAGAAACTGCTCTGCGTGAAATCAAAGAAGAGACAAATCTGGATGTGAAGCTGAACACCTCCTTCCGCCACAGCATCTGTTATTCTCCGGAAGAAGGTGTCATGAAGGATGTAATTTTCTTTCTTGCCACTCCAATCTCACAAAGGCTGATCAATCAGGAGTGCGAGGTTTCTGCACTGGACTGGCTTCCATTTGAAAAGGCGCTTGCGGCTCTTACCTTCGAATCAGACAAAGAAACCTTATCTTTGGCAGAAGAATTTATCAGCAGGAACATTCCTCCGTCACAAAATGAATAAAGGCTTTTGCCACCGGAGAAAGATAGTGATCCTTTAAGGTTGCCATATAGATGGAGCGTTCATAGGAAGGGTAGTGTATCTCGAGGGTTTTTATATCGAAGCATTTTAAAAGTGGAATGTCCGGCATCACTGCAATGCCAAATCCCTGCGCTACCAGACCTGCCATGCTGGCATCCTCCTCTACCTCGCAGAAAATTTTTGGGTAGGCAGAAATGTCTTCAAACATTTTATCGATGGTAGGGCGAAGACCGCTGCTTTCTCCAAAATAAATGTATGGATTGTCAAGGGTTTCTCGAAGGTCAATGGAGTCTTTCACAGACAAGGGATGATCCGGCGGCAAGGCCAGAATCAGCTTTTGACTTCCTATTTTCTGAAAATCAATATCCGGTTCTCCTTTTTTGAAAGAAGAGAAGACCAGGTCAAATTCGTCATTTTTCAATCCATCTAAAATCTTGTTGGTCGTTCCCACAAAAAATCGAAAATCAATTTTATAATCCGGAAAGGTTTGCATAAACTTTCTTACGATTTTCGGCGCAAATTCACTTCCCATAGCATAGATATAAGCAAGTTTTATAGAACCCTGTTTGCTTCCATTTACTTCCTTTAAGCGGTTAATTCCTTCTTCCAGATTTTTCAAAGAAGCTTCGGCAAATGGTAAAAACAGCTTTCCGTAGCGGGTAAGTACTACATTTCTTCCTTTTTTTTCAAACAGCTTTGTTTCAAGCTCTGTTTCCAGCTGGCTGATGGCGTGACTGAGAGAAGGCTGTGTAATGGAAAGCATTTGAGCGGCTCTTGTATAGTGCTCTTCGTGTGCAAGAATGCAAAAATAATGCAATTGACTTAAATTCATAGTTTCCTCCGTAAAGGTTTGATCGGACTGTTTTGTTTAGTATAAACAAAAGAAAGCAATTTGAAAACAATATATAGACAAAAACTATAAATTCGCCCCTTAAATTGAATTAGACTTTTATCGAACTTTGATGTATTTTTAACACATAGACACATGAAACCACGATTCAGAGTAGTTTTAGGGAGAGAAAAAAGCGTATGAAAACAAAATATCCACACATTTTTGAACCATTAACCGTTCGCAGAATGACAGTAAAAAACAGAATTACAATGATGCCGATGGGTACCAACTTCGGAGAACAGAACGGAGAAATGAGCTTCCTTCATATTCACTATTATGAAGAGAGAGCGAAAGGCGGCACAGGACTCATTATCGTAGAGAATGCGAGTGTGGATTCCCCACAGGGATCAAATGGAACTACTCAGCTTAGAATAGATTTAGACAGCTACATTCCGAGACTTTACAAGCTCTGCGAAAATGTTCACAGACACGGAGCATGTATTGCAGTTCAGATCAACCATGCAGGAGCTTCCGCAATGTCCTCTCGTATCGGAATGCAGCCGGTATCTGCTTCCAACATTCCTTCCAAGGCAGGCGGAGAAATCCCGAGACCACTGGAAAAAGAAGAAATTCTTCAGATCGTAAAGAAATACGGAGATGCTGCAAGACGTGCACAGATCTGTGGCTTTGATGCAGTCGAAATTCACGCAGGCCATTCTTATCTGATCAGCCAGTTCCTTTCTCCTACCATGAACAACAGAACAGATGAATTTGGCGGTTCCGTAGAAAATCGTACAAGATTCTGCCGTATGATCATCGATGAGGTTAGAAAACAGTGCGGTCCTTTCTTCCCGATTCTGCTTCGTATCAGTGCAGATGAGCTGGTAGAGGGTGGAAACACTCTGGAAGATACCTTACAGTATCTGGAATACCTGAACGATGAAGTAGACATTTTCGATGTCTCTGCAGGACTTAACGGTTCTATTCAATATCAGATCGATGCAAATTACCTTCCGGATGGATGGCGTTCCTATATGGCAAAGGCTGTAAAAGAGAAATTCGGAAAACCGGTTATCTCTATGGGTAACTATCGTGATCCGCAGGTCGTAGAGGATGTTTTGGCAAGAGGCGATGCAGACTTTATTGGTATGGGTCGTGGTCTGATCGCAGATCCGGAATGGGTAAACAAAGTAGAGTTTGGCAATGTATGCGACATTCGTAAATGTATTTCCTGTAATGTTGGATGTGCCGGACACCGTATCGGATTAAATCAGCCGATTCGTTGTACTGTAAATCCTGCAGTTCATGAGAATGAATATTTTGCAGACAAAAAAGTAAAGAAAGCCTGCAACGTTGTAGTAATCGGTGGAGGAACCGCTGGTCTCGAGGCAGCATGTACTGCAGCAGAGGTTGGCTGCACCACCTTCCTGATCGAGAAAAAAGCCGAGCTTGGCGGTCTGGCATCTGTTATCTCTAAGATTCCGGATAAGAAACGTCTGGCTGATTTCCCGAACTATCTGATCCGTCGTGCAGCAAAGCTTCGTAACCTCTTTATTTTCAAAAATACAAGCGCAACTGCAGAGTTTGTAAAGAACTTAAATCCGGATATCATTGTAAATGCAACCGGATCCGTTCCGACCCTGCCTCCGATTGCCGGACTTCATGATCTGGTAGACAAAGAGGGCAGCAATGTAGCAACTGTACTGAAAATGATCGACAAGATTCCGGAGTATCCGGAGGATATGAAATCCAAAAAAGTTGCAGTTATCGGTGGTGGAGCCGTTGGACTTGATGTAATGGAATTCTTCACCGAGCGTGGTGCTGAGGTAACAATGGTAGAGATGCTTCCGATGATTGGAAATGGTCTTGATCCGGTTACCAAATGCGATACCAATGCAAAGATGAAGAAATACAATGTTCGTCAGATGGTAAATACCGCTTTGCAGGAAGTAAAAAATGATCGCTTCATTGTAAAGAATCCGGAAGGCAATATCGAAGAAGTACCATTTGATTATGGCTTTATCTGTCTTGGTATGAGAGCAAATACTCCTGTTTTAAGTGAGCTGGAGGAGGCATTTAAGGCAACAAATGTTGAGATCGTTAACATCGGAGACAGCAAGCGTGCCCGCAGAATCATTGAGGGAACCGAAGAAGGAAGAAACATTCTGAATGTTTTAGCTCGTCACGATTTCCTGTAATTTACAGTTAAAAAAGAGAAATCCAACCTTTATATAACTTCCAGGAAAAATCCTGTTCTGCTTTTATGCGGAGCGGGATTTTTTCGTTTCCCTGAGTTGACGAATCGATAGAAAAAAAGGTAAAATGAAAAGAAAATCTGATTCAGTTATCTGCAGGACGGCATTTGCTGAAAAAGAAAAAAAGATAAGAAAACTCTGACGGCGAGGAAAATCCGAGCGGGAATAGTTGTTCGACAGATCAAATATAGGCAGAATATACTTGAAATTACAGAACCATTTTCCAACGGATAAGGGAAAATGGTTTTTTTATACCAAAGTATGCAAGAAAAGCTGCCGGTGGCAGGTTTTCTGCACGCGAAGCGTGTTTCTACAGTTATACGAAAATATTTTTGGGAGAGAAGTATGTTAAAAGTAGCAATTTACGGAAAAGGCGGCATTGGAAAATCTACGGTGACCTCCAATCTGGCTGCGGCCTTTGCAAATATGGGCAAACGGGTCATTCAGATTGGTTGTGACCCGAAGGCAGATTCTACCATCAATCTGCTGGGGGGAGAGCCGCTGCGGCCGGTTATGAATTATATGAGAGAAGAGGATGAGGAGCCGGATGAACTGTCTCAAATTTCAAAGGAAGGATACAGCGGAATCCTTTGCATTGAAACCGGAGGCCCGACGCCGGGACTGGGCTGTGCAGGGCGAGGCATTATCGCCACCTTTCAGCTTTTAGAAGATATGGAACTGTTCGAAACTTACAAGCCAGATGTGGTTTTATATGATGTTTTGGGCGATGTGGTATGCGGAGGTTTTGCTGCACCGATTCGGGAAGGCTATGCTCAGAAGGTATTGATTGTTACATCAGGAGAAAAGATGGCTCTGTATGCAGCAGAAAATATTTCCAGTGCAGTACGCAATTTTGAGGACCGAAGCTATGCACGCCTGTTTGGCATTGTCTTAAATCATAGAAATGTAGAGAAGGAAAAAGAAAAGGTAGAAGCATTTTCCGAAAAAATCCAGGTTCCCATTGTTGGAGAGGTGCCAAGAAGTGATGAAATTACTCGCTGGGAGGAGGAGGGGAAAACGGTAATCGAAGGAGATCCTTCCTCGGATGTGAGCAAATGCTTTTTTGACATTGCACAGTTACTTTGGAAAGAAGAGGAAAATGAATGACAGAGGCATATTTTTGCACAGCAGGAGAGCTGGCGGAGCTTGGGAAAGAAAAAATTCCAAGACAGTTGATCTCTCATACCCACTTGATTTACAGTTCTCCGGCAACGCTGGCCTTTAATTCTCCCGGAGCGGAAGGCTTTGGGGTAAAGCGGGCAGGACTGTCGATTCCAGGTTCCATTATGCTGATCGTTTCACCGGGCTGCTGCGGACGCAATACCTCCGTAATCAGTTCCATGCAGGCTTATCATGATCGATTTTTTTATCTTTTGATGGATGAAACAGACATTGTAACCGGAAGGCATTTAAAAAAGATTCCAAAGGCGGTTGCGGAAATTTGTGACGGTTTAGAGAAAAAACCTTCTGTTGTGATGATCTGCATTACCTGTGTGGATGCATTGCTTGGAACCGACATGGAGCGAATCTGCCGAAAGGCTCAGGAGATGGCAGGACTTCCGGTAAGACCTTGCTATATGTATGCCTTAACCAGGGAGGGAAGAAAGCCACCCATGGATTATGTCCAGCAAACCATTTATTCTCTGTTGGAAAAGAGAAGAAAAAAAGGAAATGTGGTAAATTTACTGGGATTTTTTTCTCCTTTAATCGAAAATTGTGAGTTATATGATCTGCTGAAGAATATCGGAGTAAAAGATATTCACGAAATTTCAAGATGCAAAAGCTATGAAGAATATCAGACGATGTCGGAGGCAAACTTCAATTTGGTGCTTCAGTCTCAGGCAAGACTTGCGGCAGAAGATCTCTATGAGCGTTTGAAAATGCCCTATATAGAATTAAGAAGGCTGTATCAGATCGATAAAATTGCAAGTCAGTATAAGGCACTTGGGGCAGCGCTTGGAGTAGAATTCAAAGACGAGTCCATGAAAAAAGCAGCAGAAACTGCAGTAGAAGCATTTCGCAAAAAGCATCCAAATGCATCGTTTGCAGTGGGAGAATGGCAGAATGCAGATTCCTTTGAGCTGGGTCTTGCTTTGCTTCGCTATGGATTTGAAGTTCCGGAAATTTACGGGACAGTAACGTCGGAAAATTTTGTATACATCAGGCAGCTGGCAGCAATCAGTCCAAAAACAAAGATATTTTCCAATCTGGAACCTACCATGCTTTACTATGAGGAAGAAGAGTCTATGGTGAATCTGACCATTGGAAAGGATGCCGGTTATTATCATAAAAGCTGTCCGAACCTGTTTTGGAATGAAGAGGAGCAGCCCTATGGGTACGCAGGAGTTCAAAAACTGTTCGAAAAACTGGCAGAGGTAGAAAAATGAGAGGACTTAGAAAATATCTTACCCCATTTGCACCGGATCAGTCCGGCGCAGTAGCGGTTTTGTATGAATTTGGCGGCATCCTTGTAATTTGTGATGCAGGAGGCTGTACCGGAAATATCTGTGGATTTGATGAGCCCAGATGGTTCGAACGAAAGAGTGCCATATTCAGTGCCGGACTTCGTGACATGGATGCAATTTTAGGAAGAGATGACAAGTTGGCGGAAAAGCTGGCAGATGCAGCTGAAAAGATCGATGCAAATTTTGCGGCAATTATCGGAACCCCGGTTCCGGCAGTAATCGGAACGGATTATCATGCTTTAAAGCAACTCGCTCAAAAAAAAGTAGAGATGCCGCTTCTGACCATCGATACCAATGGAATGCAGCTGTATGACAAAGGAGAGGAAAAGGCCTGGTTGGAGCTTTTTCGAACCTTTGCGAAGGAAAAGAAAGACATTATTTCGGACAGAGTCGGGATTTTAGGCATGACACCTCAGGACATAAGTGACCTGCAGGCAGAAAAGAGAATCAGACAGTGTATGGCAGCAGAAGGAAAAACGGCAGTCTGCTATGGCATGGGAAGCGGACTGGAGGATGTAAAAAAGGCATCCAGCGTGGAAAAAAATATTGTGGTGTCACCGGCAGCACTGGAGACAGCAAACTATTTGAAAAAAAAGTATGGAACCCCCTATGAAGTTTTTTATCCGCTGGCAGATGAGCTGCTTTTGGATATGGATTACAGAAAAAAAAGAGTGCTGGTGGTGCAGCAGCAGGTAATTGCAAATTCGATTCGGGAGAAAATTCTGGAAAAAGCACCGGATGCACAGGTAATCGTTGCAAGCTGGTTTATGCTTAGGCAGGAGCTTTTGCAGGAGGGAGATCAGCAGCTTCGGGATGAAGAAGATTACATTAATCTTGTGGAAGGTGGAGACTTTGATGTGATCTATGCAGATAGCTGTATGAAAAAAATGACGCCGAAATTTTCCAAAAGCTTTGTGGATACAGTGCATTTTGCAGTTTCAGGAAGGCTGAAAAATCATGAGTGAGATTACACAACGCATTAGGGTATATGGCATTGTTCAGGGGGTTGGCTTTCGTCCAACGGTCAGCCGCTATGCAAAGGAAAATAACATTCGGGGCAGTGTATGCAACAGGGGCCCTTATGTGGAAATATTTGCCCAGGGAAGGAAAAAGGAACTGGAATGCTTTTTAAAGCAACTGGAAAAAAAGCCGCCAAAGCGTGCAGTTATTTTAAAAATGGATATGCAGGAGCTTTCCGACGGGAAAAGAAAATTCGAAAGCTTTGAGATTTTGGAGAGCAGAAAGACAAAAGGAGAGATTTTTATTTCTCCGGATATTGCAATCTGTGAGGAATGCAAGGCAGAGTTGTTTGATTCCCAAAATCGCCGTTATCTGCATCCTTTTATCAATTGTACCTGCTGCGGTCCACGTTTGACAATTTTAGAGTCTCTGCCTTATGACAGAGAACGCACCAGTATGAAAAAATTTCCCATGTGCCCGAACTGCGAAAAGGAGTATTATGATTCCAAAACAAGGCGCTTTGATGCACAGCCGGTATGCTGCAACGAATGCGGGCCCAAGCTTTATCTTCTTGGAAGAGAAGAAAGGGGAAGAGAGGCGATTTCTTATGCAAGAAGAGTGATTCGTGATGGAGGAATTGTGGCAGTAAAGGGTATCGGAGGATTTCATTTGTGCTGCGATGCAAGGAGTGAAGAGGCAGTAGCAAGACTGCGAAGCTTAAAGCATCGGCCGGCAAAGCCTTTTGCAGTTATGGCAGGAGATATAGCGGCAGTGAAAGAAGAATGCAGTCTGACATCAGAGCAGGAGGAGCTTTTAACAGGACATCAAAAGCCGATTTTGCTGCTGCAAAAAAAGGAAAACGGAAGGCTTGCGGAAAGCGTGGCACCGGGAAATCCGAAGGTTGGAGTCATGCTGCCCTACGCACCGGTTCAGCTGCTGTTGTTTCAATATGATGACGGCATTGAAATGTCAAACTTTCTGGTCATGACCAGTGCAAATACCTCCGGTGCTCCAATTTGCAGGGATGATGAGGAAGCGAAAGAACAGCTGTCCGGGCTTTGTGATGTGATTTTATCCCATGATCGCGACATTCGGATTCGTGCCGATGACACGGTAATGGATTTTTATAAAAATGAGCCCTATATGATCCGGCGTTCCAGAGGATATGCACCGCTGCCCTTTATGACATCCACGGATTGGAAGGGACAGGTGCTTGCAATCGGAGGGGAACTGAAAAACACCTTCTGTATCGGTGTGGACAGCAGATTTTATCCATCTCCCTACGTGGGAGATCTGGAGGATCTGCGAACCGTAAAGGCTTTGCAGGAGACGGTAAAGCGGTTCCAGACCCTGCTTGAAGTAAAACCGCAGCTGGTAGTTTGTGATCTTCATCCAAAGTACAATTCCACCCTTGTGGCGGAGGGTTTTGGCTATCCCATATTGAAGATACAGCATCATTATGCCCATATTTTATCCTGTATGGCGGAAAATGACTGTATGGAAGGAGTCATTGGTGCTGCTTTTGATGGAACCGGATACGGAACAGACGGTACAATCTGGGGCGGGGAAATTCTGTTAGCTGACTTTGATGGCTTTACAAGATTTGCCAGCATCAGACCGTTTTTGCAGATCGGCGGAGATGCTTCTGCAAGAGAAGGCTGGCGAATTGCGGCATCCATGATCTACGGCTATACGAAAAACAGAAAAAAAACAGAAGAAATCATTCAAAGACTGGGACTTTGCAGTAAGCAGGAAGGAAAAGTCTTGCTTACCATGGCAGACAGAAAGATCAATGTCGTGAGATCAAGCAGTGCAGGCAGATTATTCGATGCGGTCAGTGCAATCCTGGGGATAAAAAGAAGCTCCAGCTTTGAAGGAGAAGCCTCCACGGCTCTTCAATTTGCTGCTGAGGAATACGAAAAAGTATTGAAAGAGAAAGCATATATTGAAATATTCGAAAAAATTTCATTTTTTGAAGAAAAATGCTTTTTAAGAACGGATTTGCTTCTACAGAAAATTGTAGAAAAAAGGCTGCAGCTGGAAGATAGCAAAAGGCTGGCTTATGAGTTTCACTTAGGGCTGGCAGAACAGATAACAGCTGCATGTATAGAGGCAGGAAGACAAAGCGGCAGAAAAAAAGTGGCTTTGAGCGGAGGTGTTTTTCAAAATACCTTGCTGCTGAAAATGACAGAAGAAAGACTGGAAAAAGAAGGATTCGAAGTGCTTCGGCACCATATGATTCCGCCAAATGATGGTGGAATCGCCATAGGACAGGCTGCATATGGGATGTATCAGCAAAATAGAGAGAGGAGAAAAGAAAATGTGTGTAGGATTATCGGCTAAAGTGGTAAAAATAAGCAATGGAACAGCCCTGATTGATGCAGGAGGGGCAAAAAGAGAAGTTTCATCTGAACTGTTAGAGGACCTGGAGCCGGGGGATTATGTAATGGTGCATGCAGGAGTAGCAATAGCAAAAATTACAGAGGAAGATGAAAGCGAAACAGATCAGCTGATGGAGGAATTTTTCTAATGGAGGCTGAAAACAGGAAAAGAAAGAGTGCCCGGGAACTGATAGAAGGTTACGATGGACCAAAGGTGCGAATCATGGAGGTGTGCGGAACTCATACACATGAGATTTTTCGCCTTGGAATCCGAAAACTGTTGCCAAGTCAGGTAGAGCTTATCTCAGGACCGGGCTGCCCGGTCTGCGTCACCCCGGTCAGCTTTATTGACGAGGCTATTTATCTGGCATTGGAAAAGAAAGTGACAATCTGCACCTTTGGAGATCTGGTGCGGGTTCCGGGAAGCAGCATGAGTCTTGCAGGAGCGAGAGAGAAGGGAGCAAAAATACGAATTGTCTACTCTCCGACAGATGCCCAGAAGTATGCAGCAGAGCACAGGGACGAAGAGGTTGCTTTTCTGTCGGTAGGATTCGAAACAACAACGCCTGCAAGTTGTATTTCGGTTCAGTTGGCAAGGAAGGAAGAATTGAAAAATTATTCTCTGCTGACTGCAAACAAGACAATGCCGAAAGCCTATGAAGCATTAAAGGACAGTGCAGATGTATTTTTGTATCCGGGTCATGTAAATGCCATTACCGGGACAAAGCTTTGCGAGAACTTAACAAAGGAGGGAGTCAGCGGCGTTGTAGCAGGATTTACAGCAAAGGAGCTGATGACCGCTTTGGCAGTTGCCTTGGTGAAATTTCAGGAGGGTAAGCCTTTTTTTGTAAATTGCTATCCTAGGGTGGTAACAGAAAATGGAAGCATTCCGGCACAGCTCTTGGTGGATAAAATGATGCAGCCTTGTGATTGTGAGTGGAGAGGTCTTGGCATGATTCCTTCCTCCGGAATGAAACTTAGAGAAAAATGGCAGGACTTTGATGCAAGGGTAAAATATCAGATCCCGAAAATCGAGGGAAGAGCGAATCCGGCCTGCCGCTGTGGAGATGTTCTGCAGGGAAAATGCAAACCTTCTGACTGCAAGGTATTTGGAAAGGGATGTACGCCACAGCACCCGGTCGGAGCTTGCATGGTATCCGGAGAGGGAGCCTGTTCGGCATATTACCAGTATTCATAAAG
>CAVFRH010000005.1:0-3634 GCA_963624695.1 bacterium | reverse complement strand
GCAGAAGAAGCAGCTCTGCTGGTTTCCCCATTGCTGCAGGCAGTCAATATTGCCGCAAGAAATACTCCGGGCAAAATGAAATATCTTTTTTTCATCTTTTTCTTCTCTTTTCTGTTTATTTTTTCTGAATTTTATTACATAAAGATTCTGCCGGAAAAAGCCACATGGGCCAGCTCATAAAATTTGCTTTTTTTCGGACAGATTGGCTTGTATAAAGGATCCGCTACAATGATCTTTGCATCCTGCAAGGCTTCCTCCATGGCCTCTTCGCCAAAGACAAGTTTGTCTTTTTCTCCAATCAGGGAATTGCTTTTTTCTAAAGGGCACAACACTCTGGTGCTGAGACCGTATTTTTTTTCGATTCCGGCAGCCAAAGAGCCGCAGACCACACTCTCTCCAATCAGGGTAATCTCTGCCTTTTCCTTCCTTCGATTCCTTAAATAGACAATTTTTGAAAGAGGATCTTTTTCAAAACCGTTTCCAAAAACAGCTTCTTCCAGTGCCTTTGAAATTTCTTCGGCAATCCAGTCATTTGGTGTACCGATTACATAGGGCATGGAAAACCTTTTCTCTAAAGCCTTGGCAGCCGACAGCCCCACTGCGGAAACAACCAGATTTACCTGGGCTTCTGCCGCCCTTTGAAGATCCTCTAGACTGTCTCCCATTGCCCAGGAAGAGATCACCTTCCAGCCACGACGTTCAAGATTTTCCTTTAGCTTCTTTACCTTGTCAAAGTGACCGAAATCCAATGGTGTTACCCCCAGCAAATTTACACTGCGGGGAATCTTTTCTTCTTTTTCGACCGTAAATCTTTCCGCAATTTTTTCCAGTGCAAGCCCTGCCCCATATGTATAGTCATGCATTCCATTCGTCGGAACAGAAAAGGTTGGTATGCCGCTTTCCTTTTCAATCACTTTTGCGATAGCTGGAAAATCCGTTCCGTTCAGAAAGGGAATCGGTGAACCGGCCAATGCTATAAATTTAGGCTTTAATTCGGCCGCAGCCGTTTCTATATCCTCTATAAATTTCCGGTCATTTCCCATGATTGCATCCATTTGTGTCAGACCAGATAAAAAAATCAGACTGTCCTGTTCGTACCAGCGCAGCTCATCATGGGTATTGTAGGTAGAGTTGCAACCGGATGGATCGTGCATTACCGTCATGCCGCCAAGCTCATACAAAGCCGAGCAAACACCGGATACATCGGCCGTGTAAACCGGTATGATTCGATAAGATTGTCTCATAGGCAGCTCTCGCACCCCCATCCCTTTTGTATTACAAGCCTCTTGGTATCTTTTTCTTCCCGGAAAGCTTCTATCATAAGCTCCGCCGTTTTTCGAATTCCTTCAAATCCGTACATTCCCTCTCCCTGAACCAGATTGACAAAGTAAGGACTGCCGCAAAAATATGCAGCCTTTTGTCCTATGGCAAGCCATTTTTCCTCTCTTTTTCTTGGAAAAATACGCATTTGTGGCTGATTTGTTGCCAGAATTTCCAGATCCGGTGCATACTCCTTCAGCCAGAAAAATTCCGACCTTTCTTCCGGATTAAAGCTGTCCAAATACACTTCTTTTACCAAAAATCCATGCCGAATCAGCAGCTTTGCCAGACCTAAGGTTCTTGGATGATAGGTATAATCCAAAGCAATCGGAGTATCTCCGATCTCTTCCTTCGCTTTTTTGAAAGCATCCTCACAGCAAAAACGCTCTGCATCCAGCTCTTGTCTGCTAAGCTGTGGCAGTCCAAGGGCATCTGTCATTTTTTTCAGCTGATCTTCTATTTCTTCATAATCAAAGCTTGCGGGCAGATACATTCCCTTGCGCTTCAGCCGCTTTGCCTGCTCCTGCATTCCATATTTGCCTGCCGGATAGATGTTTAGAAAGAGGCTGCTTTTTCCCATGTCCAAAAGCTCCTGCCATTTTTTGCTGCCCGGAAGCTCCCTTACCGGTATGTTGTATTTTCCAAGCAGCCGTTTCATGTCGCTTTCTTCATCCAGAGGAAAATCACTTCCCAATATGGAAACTGCCCTGTCCTCTTTACAAAGCGGCATTGGATCGTACATTGCCTTTCGCAGCTTTTGATCTGGAGTCAAGCCTTCCTTTTGCATGATGGGATCCATATAACAGCGCAGAAAGCAGATATTTGGAAAACGCTTTTCCAGGCTTCTGTAAATGTAGTCCAGACTGCTTCCCATAAAATGATGAAGACACACCGTAAAAAGAAGGACTGCTTTTGGATGATCTTTTCGTTTTTGAAGTACATCCGCCACACCCTCTATGGTAATGTCTTCCAGATTTCCATTTAAAATATCCTTTTCTTCCAAAATCACAAAAGAAAAGCGATCTGCTGCCTTCATTTCCGCAGCCGTCAAGACAACTCCACGCATGCAGTTTTTTGCACATACGTAAATTTGTATTGCCTCCGGCACCTGCATTCCCGTATGCACAATGTTCCAGGTTCCATGTACCGGTGAGTTGTATTCCAGTCCCCCCGGAAAGGGCTTAGGAAAAGAAGCATCCTTCATTTTTACTGCTGCATTCTCCCCGGATATTCTATTTCCGTATCCTGCTATTTTGATCAAGCTTTTCTCCTCTTAACAAATGCGCGGCAGCAATTCTCCACCTGGTTGTGCAAGCAATGCCTGGGTGCCGATTTCCGTTTCCAAAACAACTCTTCCTCTTTCTTCTGCTGTTACCTCACCGATCATGGCTGCATTTTCCGAATAAGGGCATTTTTTTAGTGTCTCTAAAATTCTTTCTGCCTCTTCCTTCGGTGCAACGATCACCATTCGGCCCTCGCATGCAAGATACAAAGGTTCCAGTCCCAGCATGCTGCAAACACCCTTTACCTCAGGCTGCACCGGAATTGCACTCTCCATCAGACGGATTCCAACCTTGCTTTGCTCTGCGATTTCATATAAAACGGTTCCAACACCGCCTCTTGTGGCATCTCTTATTACATGAAGATTTTTTGTGGTCTCCATAAGTGCTTTTACAGTTCCCCACAGAGGTGCACAGTCACTGCTTATATCTGCATCGATTCCGAAATCCTCTCTCTCCAGTAAAATGGTGCATCCGTGTCTTCCGATGTCTCCGGTCACAATAATGGCATCTCCCGGCTTTGCCAAAGCTCCGCCTACCGTCACCCCCTCTTCTATTTCGCCGATTCCGGTGGTTGTAATGAAGATTTTGTCTACCTGTCCTTTTCCTGCTACTTTTGTATCACCGGACACAATATGTACCCCTGCCTCTTTTGCGGTTTTTTCCATTGCTGAGGTTATTTTTTCCAGTTCTTCCATCGAAAATCCCTCTTCGATTACAAAGGAACAGGTCAGATACAGAGGCTTTGCTCCCATACATGCAAGGTCATTGACTGTTCCGCAAATTGACAGCTTTCCGATATTTCCACCTGAGAAAAAAGGTGGTGAAACAATGAAGCCATCGGTAGAAACCGCCATTTTCCCCGCAGGCGGAAGCAGTACTGCCGCATCATCTGCCGTCAGATCCGGATTTGCAAAATGCGCCTTAAAAACTTGATCGATCAGTTCGCTTGTCTGTTTTCCTCCTGCTCCATGTGCCATTGTAACTGTTTTATGATCCATTTTGATTTCCTCTCTTTATGAATACTGGTAATA
>CAVFRH010000004.1:0-8668 GCA_963624695.1 bacterium | reverse complement strand
GAAGAGGAACTGGAGCAGATCCTGTCTGCTGCCATAGCCAATGTAAGGCAGGCTGCCGCAAACAGCATCGGAAAGCAGGAAAAATTTGCCGCCCTTGACATCGGACCTCTTGGAAAACTTTTAGAGCCCTTTGGGGATCTTCCTTTTGAAAAAGCTGTTGAGATTTTCTCCACCACCATTCGCATCGGCTGCAAGTACAAACCGGACCTTATTTTTATCGAAACAATGAATGACAGCTACGAAACAAAGGCCGCTCTCCTTGCTGCCAAAGAAAGCTGTGATCTGCCTGTGTTTGTATCCAATGCATACAGTGAAAATGGTCAGCTTATGACCGGTGCCAATCCTGCTGCCATGGTAGCCCTCCTTGAGGGTATGGGTGCAGATGCCATTGGTGTCAATTGCTCTCTTGGACCAAAACAGCTTGGAAAAGTAGTGGAGGAATACCTGAAATACGCCTCTGTACCGGTTTTGGTAAAACCAAACGCAGGTCTTCCGAGAATCGAAAACGGACATACCGTCTACGATGTCCTTCCAGAGGAATTTTCCGAGGATGTAGCAGAATTTATAAAAAAAGGTGCCAGAATTGCAGGCGGCTGCTGCGGCTCTACCCCGGATTACATCCGTGCTGTTGTAGAAAAAACCGCTCAGCTTGAACCCCTTCCAATCGAAAAGAAAAGCTACAGCCTGGTTTCTTCTTATACTCATGCCGTAGAATTTGGAAAGAGCCCCATCCTGATCGGAGAGCGCATCAACCCCACCGGAAAAAAGAAGCTGAAACAGGCTCTGATTGATCACGATATTGACTATGTCTTAGATCAAGGCTTTGATCAGCAGGACAAAGGTGTTCATGTATTGGATGTAAATGTAGGACTTCCGGAAATTGACGAAGCCCAAATGCTTACCGAGGTCGTTACACAGCTTCAGGCTGTGATCAATCTTCCTTTACAGATTGACACGGTTGACCCAATCGCAATGGAAAGAGCCCTTCGTCTTTATAACGGAAAAGCCCTGATCAATTCCGTCAGCGGAAAAGAGCATGTTATGGAAGAGGTCTTCCCACTGGCAAAAAAATACGGTGGACTCATTGTAGCCCTGACCTTAGATGACGACGGCATTCCTGACACTTGTGAAGGACGTCTTCAAATTGCAAAAAAAATCCTGAAAAGAGCTGCCGAATACGGAATTGACAAAAAGGACATTATTTTCGATCCTCTTGCCATGACCATCAGTGCTGATCCCGGCTCTGCGAAAGTTACTTTGGAAAGCATTCACCGGATCCATACTGAGCTTGGCTGCTGTACCTCACTTGGTGTTTCTAATGTTTCCTTCGGACTTCCTGCAAGAAGTGTCATCAACAGCAGCTTCTTTGCCATTGCTTTAAGCAAGGGCCTTTCTGCTGCCATTATGAATCCAAATTCGCAGGAGATGATGGGAGCCTACTATTCCTTTAAGGCCCTGAATGGTCTGGATGACAACTTTGTAAATTATATTGATTTTGCACAGACGGTAACACCACCAAAAGCAGCTGTTGCTGCCCCCGGTGAGGCCAAGAAAAAGGCTGACAGCTACGGATCCCCCTTAAAAACTGCCATTGTAAAGGGAATGTCAGATCAGGCAGCTGCCCTAACCAAAGAAATTATTCAGAATACAGAAGCCATCTCTATTGTTCAGGAGGAGATCATTCCTGCCCTGGATATCGTAGGAGAAGGATACGAAAAGGGACGTATGTTCCTGCCTCAGCTTTTAAAAAGTGCAGAGGCGGCCCAATCTGCCTTTGAAATAATCAAGGCAGTCATGGAAAACTCCCCCAATGAATCCGTAACAAAATGTCCTTTCGTTATTGCTACCGTAAAGGGTGACATTCATGATATCGGAAAGAACATTGTAAAGCTGATCCTGGAAAACTATGGCTTCCAGGTAGCAGATCTTGGAAAAGATGTTCCGGTAGAAACAGTTGTCAATAAAGTAAAAGAACTGCACTCTCCTCTCCTTGGATTAAGTGCCCTGATGACCACTACGGTTCCTGCCATGGAGGAGACCATTCAGGAAATTCGAAAAGAAGCTCCTTGGTGCAAGGTTGTGGTAGGTGGTGCTGTTTTAAATCAGGACTATGCCGACATGATCGGAGCAGACAAATATGCCAAGGACGCCATGGATACGGTTCGCTATTCCGAAGAAATTTTTTCTGCTTTAATTTAAAGTGTTGACAAAAATCCGATTATTTGTATAATTGTACAGCATAAGAGAGCAAAGACGCCCATACAAGGCCCTTGCTCTCTTTTTTAGATGTCTGCATGCTTGAAAACCACGCACTAATCTCTGAAAAAGGAGGCTGCGAGATGATAACTGCCGAATGTGATAACCCTACCGTTGATAAGATTCTGGAAGCTTTAGCTCCTGGTGACACCCTTCAGTGCCTGTATAAAACCTACCTTGAACCGATTATCGAATACGATAAATATTGCGGCACTGACTACCTGGACTTCATTTTCAGCTATCTGCAGTATGACGGTCACATAAAAACAATATCTGAAAAAATGTTTCTCCATCGCAATACGGTGCATTACCGGATCAAAAAGATAGAGGAGCTTTTAGGCTGTGATCTGTCCAAGCTGGATACAAAAATGTATCTTCTTCTTGCTGCCAGTGCCTATGCGCATGCAAAAGAAGCACAACAGGCCTGATTTTTTATTCTGCTTTTTTCTAATTGATCGGGCTGATACAGGATAGAAAAGAACTCAACGTCTTTTCTATCCTGTTTTTTTCTTTTTCTATAACAGTAATAGTTGACTTTTTGTTTATTATAAATATAATATCTTTTCGGGTAAAAGTTTAGTAATAAAATACTTTTAGTTTAGCATAAGCAAAGTGGAGGATTTTATGGAATCGGAACAGGTAAATTTGCTTATTGGGAAAAAGATCAAGGATCTGCGCAATAAAAACGGACTGACACAGCAAGAGCTAGCAGATCGGACGGAACTGACCAAGGGATATATTTCCCAGCTGGAAAGAGGGCTAGTGGCTCCCTCTATCGTCACTTTAATGGATCTGATCGAGTGTCTTGGCACCACTGCTTCTCAGTTCTTTAAGGATGAGCACGAACAGATCGTTTTTTCCAGAAACAGCTACTTTGAAAAAATCGACGAAGAGGGAAACTCCACCCAGTGGCTGATCCCTTCCGCACAGAAAAATCAAATGGAGCCTCTTTTACTGGAATTAAAGCCCCATAGCCGACTGGCAGAGGACAAACCTCATGCCGGAGAAGAATTTGGCTATGTGCTCTCCGGAAAACTCCGGCTTCATCTGGGCGAAAAAAGCTATACGGTCAAAACCGGAGAAAGCTTTTATTATCCTGCCAAGGAAGAGCATTGGATTGAAAATCCAACTGCAAAAAATGTAAAATTTATTTGGGTATCTACCCCTCCCATGTTTTAGGAAGGACAGACAGCGATGAAAGATGAAAACATTATTGAATTAAAACACGTAAACAAGGTCTTCGATGACGGTTTCACTGCCGTTTCAGATTTTAATCTGGAGGTAAAGCGAGGCGAATTTGTTACCTTTCTGGGGCCCTCGGGCTGCGGAAAAACTACAACCCTGCGTATGATTGCCGGCTTTGACATTCCAAGCTCCGGAGAAATTCTTTTAAATAAAGAATCCATCACACAGCTTCCACCAAATAAAAGACCGATCAATACCGTCTTTCAGCGCTATGCCCTCTTTCCTCACATGAATATTTTCGAGAACATTGCCTTTGGCTTAAAGCAAAAAAAGATGGAAAAGAGCCTGATCTCTAAAAAAGTAAAAAAAGTTCTGGAACTTGTAGATCTGGAAGGCTTTGAACACAGAAGTGTCTCTACTCTTTCCGGCGGCCAGCAGCAAAGGGTTGCCATTGCAAGAGCCCTGGTAAACGAACCGGAAATTCTGCTCTTGGATGAGCCTCTCGGTGCTCTTGACCTGAAGATGCGAAAAGAAATGCAGATTGAGCTGAAGGCCATGCACGATGAGCTTGGAATTACCTTTATCTATGTTACTCATGATCAGGAAGAGGCTCTGACCATGTCCGATAAAATCGTCGTCATGTCTGAAGGCAGGATCCAGCAGATTGGTACCCCTGAGGACATTTACAACGAACCACAAAATGCCTTCGTCGCCGACTTTATTGGAGACAGCAATATCTTCAACGGTATTATGACTGGAAAACTGAAGGCCCGTTTTTGCGGCGGCACCTTCAGCTGTGTAGATGACATTGAGGTTGGTACACATATTACCGCAGTGGTAAGACCGGAGGACATTGTGATTACAGCCCCAGAGGACGGCATTATTCAGGGAAAAATCAGTTCTGTGATTTTCAAGGGGATTCACTATGAAATTACAGTCGAGTCCGGAAAAAGCGAGGTGGTCATCCAAACCATCCACCATGCCAATGTTGGAGATCTGATCGGCATGAAGGTAGCTCCTGACAATATCCACATTATGATTGCCGAGGACCATACTAATATTTTTGCTGCCGATATCAACAAAGACTTTAAACTGGAATACAACGGTCAGCTGCTTGACACCAGTGTTACCAAGATTTTTCCGAAAAGCCGCCGCTCTGCCGATGGTACCCTTCTGGATTCCAATGGTGATGCCATCGATCCGAAAAAGGTAAAAATCTTCATCTCGATCCAGCCTCAGGACATTCAGCTTACTGACAATATTGAAAGCGGACTTGTTCAGGGCTACATCAGCGACCTGATCTACAAGGGAGATCACTACAGCTACGTCATCAAATCCGATATCGGTCAGGATTTCGTTGTAGACAATGAATATCTTTGGAATATGGATGATCGTGTTGGTCTGATCATGCCTGTAGAAAAAATGACCTTCAGCCTGAAAAAATAAACCGGAGGACTGCTATGCATAAATTTACTTTTTCCAGAAAGAGTCTGGGAATTCCTTATACTATATTTTTGCTGCTCTTTGTTGCCGCCCCCCTTCTTGTACTGTTTTACTTTGCCTTCACCAACAATCAGGGGCAGTTTACGCTCAGCCATTTTACCGGCTTCTTTTCCGATCCCAATTCACTGGGAACACTTTTTTACAGTCTGGCCGTGGCTCTCGTCTCCACTCTCGTGAGCCTTTTGATTGCTTATCCTCTGTCCTATATACTGGCCAGAAGCCATTTGAAAAGAAGATCCGTGATCCTGCTCCTTCTTGTTGCACCCATGTGGATCAATTTTTCCCTGCGTCTGACCGCTTTAAAGGAGATTCTTACACTTTTTGAAGGAAATCTGGCCTGCTATCCCTTTTTAAATGCTGTGATCGGCATGACCTATGATTTTCTTCCCTTTATGATACTGCCCATCTACAATACCCTGATCAAGCTGGACACCTCGCTTCTGGAAGCTGCCAGAGACTTAGGTGCCTCTAATTTGCAGACCTTCTTCAAGGTAACACTGCCTTTGTCTGCTCCCGGAATCATCAGTGGAGTTATGATGGTCTTCCTTCCTGCTATGACCAACTATGTTGTTCTGGATATGCTCTACAATTCCACCTACATCATGGGAAGTCTGATCGGAAGCTATTTCTCAGCCTATAACTGGCACGGTGGCTCTATGATCGCCCTGATCCTTTTGGCCATCATCTGTCTTATCACACTGGTAACCGGTTCTTCTGAAGAAGAAACCCAGAGAGGAGGTGCCCTTTTATAATGTCAAAATTTGTAAAAAGCATATTTGTCCTTTTTGTTTTTGTTTTTTTATACGCACCGATCCTCATCCTGGCGGTTTACAGCTTCACGAATGCAACTACCATTGGAGCAATTAAGGGCTTCTCACTGGAAAATTACATTACTCTTTTCACGACAGATACCTTGCTGAACATGATTTTCGGAACTGTTGCTCTCGCTCTCTTTTCTGCCCTGATTTCCACGATTCTGGGCACTCTTGGCGCAATCGGCAGCTTCTATTCGAAAAAGCGTTACCGTTTTTTCATTTCCACCATTAATCAGATTCCTGTCGTAAATGCAGATGTTGTTACCGCCTTTTCGATCTGTATTTTACTGGTGGTTGTATTTGGCATCAGCAAAGAAACCTTTCTGCCCCTTATCTGCGGACATGTGGTTTTAAGTGCACCCTTTGTTTACCTGTCTGTAATTCCGAAATTAAAGCAAATGGATCCTTCTATTTATGAAGCGGCTCTTGACCTTGGTGCCACTCCTGCCAAAGCACTTCGCAAAATCGTAATTCCCCAGATTGCCCCCGGCATTGCCTCCGGCTTTATGCTGGCTGTCACCTTATCTCTGGACGATTACTTTATTGCCACCTATACCAAGCCTGCAACCTTTGACACCATCAGCACCTATGTTGTAAATGCAACCAAAGGTTCACAGACCAGTATAAAAACCGCCCTTTGGGCTCTTTCCACGGTAATTTTCATTATTGTGATCCTGATTGTGATCTTTATGAATGTAAGAGCTGCTCGAAAAAAGAAAGGGGTACGCTATGAATAAGAAAAAGCTTGTGTTCACTGTCCTGTCAGCAGGCTGCAGTTTGCTCTTTTTAGGCAGTTCCATTCCGGTTTATGCAGCTGAAGCCCAAAAGGAAGTAACCCTTCGCATCTGCAACTGGGAAGAATACATGGACCAGGGCGGCTGGGAAGAGGAAGATACCATTGATCTGGAAAGCGGTGACATTTTCGGTGAAAAATCCATCGTTGAAGAATTTCAGGACTGGTATCTGGAAAACTATGGAGTAAAGGTAAATGTTGAATACAGTACCTTCGGAACCCCGGAGGATCTTTACAACCGTCTGACCCTGGGTGATGTATATGACCTGGTCTGCCCCTCCGAATATCTTAACATGAAGCTCATGGCAGAGGATTCTCTTGTTCCCCTTTCCGATGAATTCTTTGACGAAAGCAAAGAGGATAATTACTATATTCGTGGCCTTTCTCCTTATATCCGCTCTATTTTCGAAGAAAAAGAGATCAATGGGGAAAGCTGGAGCAAATACATGGCCGGCTATATGTGGGGAGTTACCGGCATTGTATATAATCCGGAAAAAGTTTCCGAGGAGGAAGCTTCCACCTGGAGCATTTTAAACAATCCTACTTACTACCGGCAGATTACCTTAAAGGACAGCGTCCGTGAAGCTTATTTTGCAGCAGTAGGGGCCATAAAGGCAGATCTTTTAACCAGTGAGAATTTCAAAAACGATCCAAACTATAAAGAAAATCTAGAAGCCGAAATGAACGATACCTCCACCGAAACCATTTCTAAGGTACTGGATTATCTGCAGTCTGTAAAAAACAATCTCTATTCCTTTGAAACGGATTCCGGAAAGGCAGACATGATCACCGGAAAGGTGGTGGCGAATTACCAATGGTCCGGAGATGCTGTCTACACCATGGACCAGGCCGAAGAAGATGATTATATTTTGAATTTCGCAGTTCCGGTGGAATCCTCCGACATTTATTTTGATGGATGGGTTATGCTAAAATGCGGAATCGGTGAAGACAAGGACAAGCAGCAGGCCGCAGAAGCCTTTATCAACTACCTGTCCCGCCCCGATAATGTCATCCGAAACATGAACTACATCGGCTATACTTCTGTCATCAGCGGCGGCTCTGACAAGCGGATCTTTGAATATATTAACTGGTACTACGGTGCTGACGCAGATGAGGAGGATGTCTTCGAACACGACATTTCTTACTTTTTCTCCTCAGATCCGGATTCTCATGATTATGTGATCACCGCACCGGCAGATCAGGAAAAGCGTCAGCTGTCTGCCCAGTATCCTTCCTCAGATACCATCGGCCGCACCTGCATTATGACTTACTTTGATACAGAAAAAAATGAACAGATCAATCAGATGTGGGTAAATGTCCGCTGCTTTAACATCCACCAGATTCCAATCTGGGGCTGGATTCTTATTTGCTTTGGACTCACCTCCCTTATCGTTTTTCTTGTTCGCAAACGCTTAAAAAAGAAAGCGGCATAAAAAAAGCAGCCATTGGCTGCTTTTTTATATATTCTCTTCTTCTTTTTTTTCATCTTCCGAAGTTTCTTCTTCGCTTTCTTCTGGCTCCTCGTCCTCGTATTCTTCTTCCTCTCGATCGATTCCGGTAAGAATCTTCACGCGCTCTGCAATGGACATCGGGCCGTTCCAGGTCTCTTCCCTTGCTTGTGTAGCTTCTTCCGCTTCGCTAATCTCCTGTGGCTCTTCCTTTGCGGATTCCTCAGCTGCTTTTTCCTCTTCCAGAGCCTCTTCTTCTTCCTGTTTTTTCACTACTGTAGCAAGACCGTAGATTGAAAATATGATAAGAAAGACGGAAACAGCTACAAAAATCACTCCAAACACAATGAACAGCATCGGATTATCCGGCTTTGAAGTTCCTGTCGTTACATCCTTTATCAGATTGATTCCCAGATAAATCAAATACACTGCCACGATGATCCGAACTAGATAAGCGGTCTTTCCTTTATTTCTTTCTCTACGCATAAAGCACCTCTTTTTTCTTTTAAATCCTATTTACTATATCAAAATTCCCTGTATAAGTAAATTAGAAGATTGTTATCTTTCTCGATTTATAGTATAAAAAAAGAGATATGCTTTGCATATCTCCTTCGAATGGGACCTACAGGGCTCGAACCTGTGACCCTCTGCTTGTAAGGCAGATGCTC
>CAVFRH010000003.1:0-12791 GCA_963624695.1 bacterium | reverse complement strand
CCCTTTGGCAGCAAACTGCTGTGATGGGTCTGGATGGCACGAAAGGCACCAGCATCTACAAGAATCCGCCCCTTTACCGAACAGCGGTAGAGGATCCAGTGGGCTCTGGCAGAGAGAGTCCGTCCCTTGTGGCCGTCGAAAAAGCTGCCGATCTCTTCGCCATCCATAAAGTCCCGAAGAGCATTGTCCCGTCCGGCATTGATGATGGCCATGTCGCAGCCGTAATCCGTTACCATTTTGGCTGCATTGATCTTTGTGATCATGCCGCCTGTGCCAAGGGCTCCGGAGGAATCTTTAGCAAAATGCTCCACATCTTTTACATTGTCGATATAGGAAATCAGTTTAGCATTTGGATTTTCGTTTGGATTGTCGTCGAAAAGACCGTCAATGTCACTCATAAGGATTAATAGATCACAGTCTGCAGCCGGAACTAGAAGGGAGGCGAGGGTATCGTTGTCCCCTACCTTGATTTCTTCCACGGCCAGAGTGTCGTTTTCGTTGATAATGGGAATGACACCGAATTTTAATAAGGCGTTCAGGGCATTTGCCAGATTCATCAGTCTTTTACGGTCGTCAAAGTCTCCGTGGTTTAAGAGAATCTGTGCGCAGCCAAGATTGAAGATGCGGAAAAGGTCCTCGTAGTGTTCCATAAGCTTGGCTTGGCCGATTGCAGCAAGAGCCTGCTTCTGGGACATGTCGGCCGGTTTTTTCTTTAAGCCAAGCACACCCATTCCGGCAGCCTGTGCACCGGAGGAGACCAGAATCACATCCAGTCCTTTTCTCTTTATGTAAGCAAGCTGGGATACCAGCTTCAGCATTTTTTCGTCAATGATACAGCCGTCCTTTCCGGTAAGAGAGGAGGAGCCGATTTTTACAATCACTCTTTGAATATGGGATAGATCACGCATGTGCCACCTCTTTTAAAAAATTTCTTGAATTATTATATGGCATTTTGCGGATAAAAGATAGTAGCCTTCTTTGAAAATAGTCAGATCTATGAGAGTGGATAAAATGGGCAAAAAGAAAGCTGCAGGAAAGCAAAGAGCCTGCCTGCAGCTTCTTTCGATAAAAAAATCAGAGCCATGCCTGGATTTTTTCTACAGCGTTTGGAGTATGGATTTTTGCAACCGGTGGATTTACGAAATCAATCTCATCTTTGTACTGATCGTAGAAGTAAAGAGATGCTTTCTCAAGATCAAATGCCTTGCTGCCGTCCTCTTTTGTAACTAATGCATTTTCTGCATAGGCTTTTTTGGTTGCGTCATCGTTGTGATGAACCTGAATATATGCCATCATCTGGTTGTTGCTTAACATAAGATAATCTAATTTTACTTTTTTTTCTGCCATTTTTTAACCTCCGTATGGATTTTAAATTCTTACCTTGATTATAGAAGGTAAAAGAAGGGTTGGATAATCGGAATTTACACACATATAACGGAAAAAATCTGTATAAAAAGAGAAAAATGACCTTGCCTAGCAGCGCTCGTTTTCAAGCTGATATTCCAGGATCACCTTGTCATATTTGTAAGTATCGGGAGAGAGGCAGGACATGATGACAGTACTTTCGCGACCGGAAAAAAGGGAGAGAGGAAAGGCCTTTAAGGGATCCGAGTGCAGTTCTCTTTCCTCCTGAAAACAAAGATAATTTCCCTCTTCAAAGGTTTGCAGAGAAGCGGAGTCATTTGGCAATACCTCCAGGAAAATATGGGAATCCTGATAGACTCCATTTTTGTATCTGGAGATGATGCCATGGGGAAAGGAAGCATGAAGCTTTTGCGCTCTTGCTTTCGCAAAAAGTAAACTTAACTTTTTTTCATAGCTTTGGGCATCCAGCTTAAATTCACAGGGAAGGGTGATGCAGTAGCGCTTGAAAATAAAGCGGCTGTAATAGCCCTTTCGGCCGAAAAAAGCCTTTTGTGCATTGATATGCTGCAGAGTTCGGTCGATCGAGTCTATGGTAGTCTCTATTTTTTTTATCTTTTCTGTTGCGATTTTTTTCCCATCTCTTAAAAGCTTTTCAAATTCCAGCTGTCCGTCAGAATCTACATAATTTTTCAGATCCTTTAAATTAATGCCAAGCTCGATACAAAGCAGGATGGTATCCAGGATCATAAGCTGCTCCAGGGAATAATAGCGGTATCCGGTTTCAGGATTGATGTATGCCGGGATCAGGATGCCAAGCTTTTCATAGTAACGCAAAGACTGTACATTTACATTTCTTGCTTTCGCAACTTCTCCGATGGATAAAAGATTTTCCATAGCTTCCTCCAAATACTATTAAATTCATAGACTTTCTGCGAAAATTATAAAATTTTGATTTTTTTTGTCAATATTTTCATGGGCTTAATTAAAAAAATAATTCAAAATAAGCATTGACTCTATGATTATCATATAGTTTATCCTTTTTTGTCGAGGAGATAGTCCCGGAAATCAATTTTGGAAAGATTCTGGGAATAGTTTGAAAAACAGGAGGTTTTATTATGAATTCAGAAGAAAAAAATCCTCTCGCCTCAGCACCGATCGGAAGTTTGATGAGAAAATATGCACTTCCAAGCGTCATTTCTCTGGTTGTAAATGCACTTTACAACATCGTGGATCAGATTTTTATCGGATGGGGTGTCGGAACTATCGGAAACAGTGCAACAAATGTGGTTTTCCCCCTTACACTGGTAATTACAGCACTTTCCCTGCTGCTGGGTGACGGCGGTGCGGCTTATATGAGCCTTGAGCTGGGAAGAAAAAACAAAGATAAGGCAGAAGACGGTGTAAACAATACCCTGATGTGGCTGATCATTGTGGGCATTGTAATGTTCGTCGTATGCGCTGTTTTCTTACAGCCGCTCACCCAGATTCTGGGAGCAACAAAGGATAACCAGTCTTATGCACTGGAATACGGACGGATCGTTGTAATCGGATTTCCTTTCGTTGTAATCGGATCCGGTCTGAACTCAGTGATTCGTGCAGACGGTACTCCGCAGCTGACCATGATCAGTATGATCGTCGGATGTGTATTGAACGTAATCCTGGATGCGGTATTTGTACTTGGCTGCGGCTGGGGAATGGCAGGTGCTGCAATCGCTACTATTCTTGGACAGATCGTCAGCTTCCTGATCGCAATGTGGTATCTGCCAAGATTCAAAACGTTAAAAATTTCCCTTAAGAAAACAAAATTGTCTGTAAAACTCCTTGGAACAATTGCAGGACTTGGAATTTCCAGCTTCGTATCTCAGTTTGCGGTTGCCGTTGTTATGGCGGTTATGAACTATTATCTGGTACATTGCGGAGCAATGACGGAATACGGTTCAGACATTCCTTTGGCAGCATTTGGTATTGTAATGAAATTCAACACAATTCTGATTGCAATTGTTACCGGAATCGGAACAGGTGCGCAGCCTATTGTAGGCTACAATTATGGCCGTTGTGATTACAAGAGAGTAAAGAAAACCTTTTATCTGGCAATAAAGATTGCGACACTGGTTGCAGTCATCTGCTTTGCCCTGTTTCAGATTTTCCCGGCACAGCTCACGGCAATGTTTGGAGATCAGGGAGAAATGTATACGACATTCTCCATTCTTTCCTTCCGTATTTTTACAATGCTGTGCTTCTTCAACGGATTCCAGATTGTTTCCGCTATTTTCTTCCAGTCCATCGGAAAGGCTCTGGTATCGGGAATCATATCCTTCAGCAGACAGATCATTTTCCTGATCCCGGCAGTTGTTATCCTGTGTAACATTATGGGCTTAAAGGGCGTTTTGTGGGCAGGACCGGTAGCAGACGGATTGGCATTTATTTTATCCCTGATCCTGATCCTACTGGAAATAAAGAAACTGAACCGAATGGATGTACAGGCGGCAGCAGAAAAATAAAGAAAGGATGAAGCCTATGAAAAAAATAATTACAATCGGCCGTGAGCTGGGCAGTGGAGGACGAACCATTGGAAAAATGCTGGCAAATCGTCTGGGAATCCCATATTACGACAGAGAGCTGATCGATGAGGCAGCCGGAAATTCAGGACTTTCCAGCCGTTATATCGAAAGCAATGAGCAGAGAGTAACCAGCAGCCTGCTTTATAATCTGGCAATGGGCACAAGCTATGGATATGGGATTTTGCAAAATGCAAATCAGCAGACCCTTCCTTTAGAGGAGCAGGTGTACATTGCACAGCAGGAAGTAATTACGAAATATGCAGACAAGGGAAGCTGCGTGATTGTAGGACGCTGCGCAGATCAGATACTTGCGGACCGGGGAGATGTGTTAAAAGTATTTATATATTCTGATCTGAAGAGCAGGGTAGAGAGAGCAGTAAAAGAATACGGAATGCAACGAAGCAGTGCCGAAAAAGACATTAAGCAGTCCGATAAGGCCAGGGGACAGCACTATTACAGATTTACAGAAAAAACCTGGGGAGATCGACACAATTACGATCTGATGTTGAACAGTGCGGTACTGGGATTTGAAAATTGCGTAAAAATCATATGTAAAGCGACAGAAGAGCCTTAAGGCTCTTCTGTTTTTTGCGATTAAAAAGTAATGAGTTCGTAGCTGCGGCTTCCAAGTCCGATTTTTTCACCGTGGGCCAAGGCACTTTCATACTCGGTTTTCGGTGTTGTATTTCGGAAGGGATCTCCAAGATCTGTGAAACCGGCTTTTTTCAGATTGTTGGCCAGAACAGAATTCGGAATCGGTTTTTCTTTTCTGCAGGCATCTACGCAGGCCTGATCTAAGGCAACCGGATCCAGGGAGGCAAACATGCCGATATCCGGAATGATCGGGATATCGTTTTCGCTATGGCAGTCACAGTAAGGAGAAACATCCTGTACCAAAGTTACGTGAAGGCAGGGTCTGCCATCCACAACAGCTTTTGTGTATTCCACCATGCGGCGATTGAGCATTTCAACGGCATTGTCATAAGAGAATTGGATTGCATCGAAATTGCAGGCACCAAGGCATCTGCCGCAGCCCATGCAGTGCTCGGTATCGATATGCATCTTTTTTGCTTCTGCATCGAATACCAGACCGCCGTTGGCACATTCCTTCTGGCAGATTCGACAGCCTCTGCATTTCTTTTCCGCAATGAAAGGCTTTCCGCTGGTATGCTGTTCGATTTTTCCGGCACGGCTGCCGCAGCCCATGCCGATATTTTTGATTGCACCGCCGATGGAGGCTTCTTCATGACCTTTAAAGTGTGTCAGACTGATAAATACATCGGCATCCATGATGGCACGGCCGATTTTAGCAGCTTTTACATATTCGCCGCCTACAACAGGAACTTCAATGTCATCGGTACCCTTCAGACCGTCACCAATGATAATGGGGCAGTTGACGGTCATAGGAGTAAAGCCGTTTTCCCAGGCACAGTAGAGATGCTCCAGTGCGTTTTTTCGAAAGCCCGGATACATGGTATTGCAGTCGGTTAGGAAGGGCTTTCCGCCTTTTTCGTAAACCAGGTCTGCAATGGCTCTGGCATAGTTCGGACGAAGAAAAGAAAGATTTCCCTTTTCCCCAAAGTGCATTTTAATGGCAACAAATTTCTTTTCCAGATCCATATCGGAAAGCCCGGCTTTCAGAACCAGCATTTTCAGCTTGTCGGTCAGATTCTTACCATAGGCTCTTACCTTGAAATCCGTAAAATATACTTTTGATTTTTCCAACTTTTCTCTCCTTGCTTCAAAAAAACAATACTACTTTTGTTATGGAAAATAATAATATAGAACATTTATTTTTTCAAGAAAAAGACTTTGTGCTATAGTGAAAACAAAAAGGAATTGACGGAAAATGGAATACGATGAAAGCGCAATCAGGGAGGACTATCGAAAGCTGACGAAGCTTCTGATTGAAAAAAAACTTAACATTACCACCATGGAAAGTGCCAGCAGCGGGCAGATCGCATCGCTTATAACCGATACGGAAGGGGCTTCGGCTATATTGAAGGGGGCATATATTACTTATTCGAATGAGGCGAAGATTATGGCAGGCGTGCCGAAGAAAGTCATTGACAGGTATAGTGTCTATTCAAGAGAAACTGCGGATGCAATGGCACAGTGCTGCCAAAAGGCATTTCAGGCAGACATCGGAATCGGTGTCACCGGAACCATGGGAAATATCGATCCGGCAAATGAAAAGAACTCTGTGTTGGGACAGGTGTATTTTTCAATTTGTTTCAGGGGAGAAACAAAAAGCTTTTACCGACAGCTTTCTCCTCAAAAAAGCAGACTTATGTACAAGCTGGCTGTGGCAAAGGAAGTGAATGACGAATTGAGGAAAATGCTTGAAGGCTTGTCTTAAGGAATATAAGTTGGATGTTTGCATTGAAAGCTGTTTAAAATAAACAATGAAGAGAAGAAAAGATGAAGAAAAATACTCAAAAGTCACAAAAAGTAAATAATTATGAAAAAAGGCTTGCAAAGTTAGCGCAGACTAACTATAATACAACCATAAGTTAGCAATAGCTAGCTAGACTATGAAGATCAAACGTGATCAAATAGTTATAGTATTTTAGATACTTTTCTCTCTCATCTACTTTTTAAAAAGGGACCGGCTAACCACCGGTCTTTTTTGTTGCCGACAGAAGTGCAATGGAAAAGGCACTTTTCAAAAAAATAAGTATTTGGTAAAATGGGCGAAGTTGAGCCTTTGACTCATGAAATTCAATGTAGTAGGGGATAGAAAAATGGGAAAGAAAGCAAGAGCAAACTGCTTGCTTGTATTGACAGCCTTTATCTGGGGCTGTGCGTTTGTAGCGCAAAGCAGTGCAATGGACTTTATCGGTCCGTTTACTTACAATACCTGCCGAAATTTTCTGGCCTTTCTGGCTTTGCTTTTTCTGGTTTTCGTATTTAACAGGAAAAAGGAAAAGGCAGAAAAAAATGCAGAAACAAATAAAATCACCATCATTGGCGGGATTTGCTGCGGGCTGGCTCTGGGAGTAGCAGGGGCCTTTCAGCAGGTAGGTGTTAGTATGACCAGTGCCGGAAAGGCAGGATTTATTACGGCACTTTACATTGTTATGGTGCCAATCTTTGGAGTATTTATCGGGAAAAAAATTCCAAAGGTAATCTGGCTTTGTGTGGTTCTGGCGATATTGGGCTTTTACCTTTTGTGTGTAAATGAAAATTTTTCCATTTCGGCAGGGGATCTGTATGTGCTGGCCTGTGCAGTTGGGTTTGCGGTGCACATTTTGATCATCGATCATTTTACAGAAAAAAAGGCAGATGGCATAAAGATGTCCTGCATCCAGTTTCTGGTAGCAATGGTGGTATCGCTCATTTTGATGCTTTTATTTGAGAAGCCGAGCATGGGAGCAATCTGGGACGCAAAGGCAACCATTCTCTATGCCGGAATTATGTCCAGTGGAGTGGGATTTACTTTGCAGATCGTTGCACAAAAGGATACGGATCCTACAACAGCTACTTTGCTGATGAGTCTGGAATCTGTATTTGCAGCCTTGGCAGGATGGCTTTTCCTGCAGGAAAGAATGTCCGTTAAGGAATTTGCAGGCTGCCTGATTGTGTTTGCAGCCGTCATCATTGCTCAGATTCCTTTGGAAAAAAAGAAAAAAGCATGACAGAAAAATAATCAACAGAAGAAAAGAGGAGAAAAATGAGAAAAAAATTACTTTCCGTATTTATGACAGCAGGACTTATGATGGGAGCATTTTCCATGGCAGCCTGCGGAAATTCAGCAGCATCCACTTCATCAGAAAGTAGTGCAAAAAGCGCATCTGCCAGTGAGGAAAGCAGTACAGAAAGTTCTTCTGTCAGTGAAGAAAGCAATGCAGAAAGTTCCTCGGAAGAGGAAACAGGTGAGCTGCTTACCGGAACCCATCATGCTGAAATTAGTGTAAAGGATTACGGAACGATTTATGTAGAGTTGGATGCGGATACCGCTCCGATTAGCGTAACAAACTTTGTGGATCTTGCAAATGAGGGATTCTATGACGGTCTTACCTTTCACCGGATCATTGATGGATTCATGATTCAGGGAGGAGACCCGAATGCAGACGGAACGGGTGGCTCAGATAAAACCATTAAGGGTGAGTTTTCGGAGAACGGAGTAGAAAATGACCTGTCTCACACCAGAGGAGCAATTTCCATGGCAAGAGCAAATGATTATGACAGTGCATCTTCCCAGTTTTTCATTGTACAAAGTGATAGCACTTACCTTGACGGACAGTATGCCTGCTTTGGCTATGTGACAGAGGGTATGGAGATTGTGGATCAGATTTGTGAGGATGTAGAAGAGGGACAGAACGGAGCGGTAGAAAAGGAAAATCAGCCGGTTATTGAGAGCATTAAAATTACAGATTGATAAAATGTAAGGGAGCTGCCGACGGCAACTCCCTTTTTCTTATCGTATAAAGTTTGTCATAACTTTCTTTTCGTCGTCCGGTTCTTCTACGCCGGCATTTTTTCCGGCTTCGATACATTTCAGGAGCCAGGCCATGTTTCTTCCAAGGGTTCTCATAATCTGGATCCCTTCTGCATCCTTCAAAACATCTTCCGGTGTATTTCCGTGGACCATATTCCAGTAACGGGAGCTGACAATGGGCATCTGTGCATAAGCCAGATACTTATTCAGAACATCAAGAGTAGCGGTTGTTCCGGCTCTTCTGGCGCTGGTAAGGGCAGCACCTACCTTGTGCTGCAGGCTGTTTGCGGCTTTTCCAAAGAAACGATCCAGAAAAGCAATCATTTCGCCGCTGGCAGAAGCGTAATAAACAGGTGCTCCCAGCACAAGACCGTCTGCTTCCTCCATCTTCTTGGCAGCTGCAGCTACCATTTCGTCCATTTTTCCATTGATCACATCCTGACCAAGAAAGAAAATTTCTGTTTCAATTCCGGCAGCATTTAATTCCTTTGCAACAAGGTTCAGGGCAGTATAGGTGCAGCCGTGTTCTCTGCGGCTTCCGTTGATCATTAAAACCTTCATTTTTCTGTTCTCCTTTTTATTTACTTCTTCTCTAAAATAAACTGCTTTATTGCATCTTTCGGCTGAAATCCTATGGTCTGGTTTACTTTTTCACCATTTTTCAAAATGACCAGACAGGGAATAGAGGTTACGAAGAATTTGCTTGCCAAAGCAGGATTCTGGTCTACATCACAGCTGAAAAAATCAACCTCACCGGCCATTTCTTCAGAAAGCTCTTCAAGCAGAGGGGCAATCATTTTACATGGGCCGCACCAGGTGGCGGAAAAATCGATTACAGCATAGCAGCTGGCATTTACCTGATCTAAATTGTTGTCTTTGATGATATTTATCATAATAGTACCTCCTTTATTTGTGTGCTGCTAAATAGGCTACGGCAGACAGGGCAGCTACATTTCCCTGACCGGCAGCCTTAATGTATTGGTAGGGCTTGCCTGCAATGTCTCCGCAGGCAAACAGCCCGGGCAGATTGGTTTCCATTTGCAGATTTACTTTAATGTGGGGACCATCGGTAAGGATTCCCGGAATCAGGGTATCCGGTGCAAGTGCATCCCGAAGAATGAAGATGCAGTCGGTTTTATATTCTCCTTTATCGGTGTGAAGCAGATCTGCCATTCTGGAACCGGTAATTTTAACCGGATGTTCCTTTACCAGAGTGAGATTTTCCCGTTCCCTTGGAAGTGGAAAAGAAGAAAGGGGAAAATAAAGAACCCTGTCAGCAAGCTGGCAAAGGTAGTCAGCCTCCTGTGCAGAATCTGCACTATAGCCAAGTACGGCAAGGGTTTTTCCTTTGTAAAGGAAGCCGTCGCAGGTAGCGCAGTAGCTTACACCCCGGCCTAAAAATTCTTTTTCACCGGGAAGGGTTTTTCCCTGTACAACTCCTCCGGCAGCAATTACTGTGCGGGACTCTATGAATTCTTCTCCGGCCTGAATCGAAAAGTAGGAACCCATGCTGTAGATGGCATTGACCCGCTTTTGGACGATCTCGATATCCATATGTGAAAGGTGAGCCATAAGGCGCTTCGTCAGTTCACTGCCACTTATATGGGGAAGTGCAGG
This sequence comes from bacterium, assembly GCA_963624695.1. GTDB lineage: Bacteria > Bacillota > Clostridia > Lachnospirales > Lachnospiraceae > Alectryocaccobium. Next base: position 2,807 of record CAVFRH010000003.1, on the reverse strand, counting down.
ATAGTTTTCAATGGTATGGGCCCGGCTTACCTTTTCGCTTATAGAGCTGCCGATTAAGATGATTTTTTTCTTGCGAAGCTTCGCAGTAATGGCAGCGGAAATTCCGGCAGGTCCCGTGCCAATGATAGCAATGTCGAATCGTTCCATAATTCCTTCCTTTCGCTTCAAGTATATTCATTTTTATTAGCAGATGCAAACCCTTTCTTTGCGTTGTTAAAACAACGTACAGGAGTAGAAAAGAAAATTACAATAAGGAAAAAGTGAATTTGACATAAACCATTCAACATACGAAACTGTGATGTATGCGGGAAAGGAGAAAAATATGGAAGAATATAAGGCAGTGCAGGTTGATTATAGCAATAAGTTGGAAAGGGCAGCGCAGCTGGAGGAGATTTTGGGACATCCCTTAAATACCCTTCATCGGGAAAATGAGGTTCTGGCAGAGCTTTTAAAGCAGGCGAAGGAAAGAATGCAGGCAGGAGAAACGATAGATGAGCTCTTTGAAAAAATACGAAGCATTGCAATTCACTATGCGAAAAAGGGAGACCTGCTTTATCCGCAATTAAAAGTGAAATATGAAATCGCAGGTCCATCGGATCTTATGTGGACAAGTGACGATGAAATCCGGGATGAAATGGCTGCACTGGCTAAGGAAAAAAATCAGGATGCAGCATGGAAGGAGAGAATGGAGGCTGTCTTAAAGGCAGCGGAGGACATGATTTACAAGGATGAAAAAGTTCTTTTCCCGATTTGTGCCGTGAATTTCACGAAGGAAGAATGGAAGGGAATCTACAGGGATTCCAAGGATTATGCCATCTGCATGGGTGTAGAGCCTTATGTATGGGAAGAAGGAGAAGAAGAGGCAGAAAAGAAAGCGGCTGCAGCAGATGAAATCAGCATGCCGGGAGGGCATATGACAGTAGAACAGATGACTGCCATGCTCAATACCCTGCCCATGGAGCTTACCTTTGTAGATGAAAACAACATCAATCGTTACTTCAATGAAGGAGCAAAGGTCTTTAAACGACCTGGTATGGCGATTGACCGGGAGGTGTTTTCCTGTCACCCGCCCAAAATCGAATCCTTGGTAAGAGCCATTATCGAGGATTTTCGAAATGGGGTACGTGACAAGGTGCCGGTTTGGATGGAGAAGGGCGGCAGAAGCTTTCTGGTAACTTATATGGCGGTAAGAGACAAAGAGAAACACTATCTTGGAACCATAGAGGTGGTCCAGGATATGGAAGAAATTAAAAAGCATTTTGAAGGTCAGAAGGATCCTTCAAAAGCGTAAATTCATTTTTGTGGTAGGTGATCAGGCCGTCTCTTTGCATTTTGGAAAGCTCATTGGAAAGTGCACTGCGATCCACACTTAAATAGTCCGCCAGCTGCTGCCGGGAAAAGGGAACTAGAATGTGCATGGAATTTTGAGTTAAAGCCAGCTCCGACAGGTAGGAAAGGAGCCGGTCTCGAATGGATTTGGAAGCAATGTGCATCATACGGCTGGAAAGACGGAGATTGTTTTCCGCCAGAGTGCGAGTCAGGTTGTGGATGATCCGGTTGTGAAAGCTGCAGCAGTTGGAGCAGGTTGATAAAAGCTTATTCATATTTAAAAAGAGAATGCTGGAGCTTTCGGCAGCAACGATGTCACAGAAAAGTTCCTGGCCTGGAATGGCAGCATAGGATTCTGCAAAAAGCTGGCCGCGGGAAAGGTGATTGAAGATGTTGCTGTTTCCACGGTAAAAATTCACGACAACATTGACACTGCCTTCCAAAATCAGTCCGATTTCAGAGACTGTATCACCGGTGTGAAGGATAATATCTCCCTTACGGTAGTTCTTTTCATGTCCAGCCAGACAGGAGAGCATGGCGGGAATTTCATTTTCGGAAATACCATGAAAGAGATTTGTAGTAGATAAAAAGGAATAATCCATAAACAAGTCCTCTTATAATAAAGTGTTTTCTTTATTATAAGGACAGCTAAGAAAAGAGTCAAAAGAAAGGAAAAAATTATGAGCGCATTTTTAGGACCGATTCATTATTGGCTGTACAATAAAATTGGAAATCAGGAGAAACTGACTGCAGAGCTTGCGAAGCTGGCAGAAAAGAAGGAATGGATCAAAAAGGCAGAAGATTATACCAAGGAACTTCCAGAGCTGGAGTCGGTAATCGATGAGGGAAACATTCATGGCTGGCTGCAGGGACAGATCCACGATGCAGAGGAACGATATGCTCAGCTGGTAACAGACATATTAAAAGATGGAGATCATGTAGAGGAGCTGGAGAAAGTGGCTTATTCCTTTGGAAAATGCAATTCGATAAAAGGCGCAGCAGACTGTCAGGAAGCCTATCGTGCATTTGAGGATTTCTTCGTAAATGGCATGCCATGTGATCACATCAATCAGCTGACAGAGAGCAATGCGGACTGCTTTGCATGGAGGCAGCTTGAGGATATACATGCTTCTTATTGGACAAAAAGGGGAAACAGCTCTGAGATTTACTACAGGCTGAGAGAAAAGGTAATGCAGGGAATGCTGGAGGACAGCGGATTTTCTCTGGAAGAAACAGGAGATGGCTATAGACTGACTAAAAAAATATGAAGCTTTCAAAAGATGCATGTTGATGAATACTCTGAAAGAAACATCCGCAGCGTTGGTACTTCCCGACTGCAGGCTTCCGTCCTTCGAGAAAAATTTAGACTTAAATCCCAGATGGCTCAGTCTGTTTTTCAGTAAATACCTTAAAAGGTCGTGTAAAGTTACCATATTTTGCTGAAGGTATGTCTAAATACTTTGACCATACAATTTATA
>CAVFRH010000002.1:0-62110 GCA_963624695.1 bacterium | reverse complement strand
GGTTTGGGCCGCAGAGCACGTTGTAGGAATTGCTGCAGATGCACCGGAAGACATCAAAGCTGACCTTCGCGCAAACTTTGAAGGTGAATGCTCTGAGGTTGGTATGTATCTGGCAATGGCACGTGTTGCTCACAGAGAGGGTTACCCGGAAATCGGCCTTTACTATGAAAAAGCAGCTTACGAAGAAGCTGAACATGCTGCAAAATTTGCAGAGCTTCTTGGAGAAGTAATTACAGACAGCACAAAGAAAAATCTGCAGATGCGTGTAGATGCAGAAAATGGTGCTACTGCCGGAAAGGTTGACCTGGCAAAACGTGCCAAGGCTTTGAATCTGGATGCAATTCATGACACCGTTCATGAAATGGGAAAAGACGAGGCTCGTCACGGCAAGGCATTTGCCGGACTGCTGAAAAGATATTTCGGCTAATATTGTTCATATAGCGAAGAAGAGGCCGTCGCATAAAACCATGCGGCTGCCTCTTTCTTTTTTTATATACCAAAGTATGCAAGGAAAGCTGCCGGTGGCAGGTTTTCTGCATTCTTTATTTTACGATTTCTACCCTCAGCATGTTGGTAGTTCCGGACTGTCCAAGAGGAAGTCCTGCTGTAATAACAGTAAGTTCTCCTTCTTTTACGAGTCCTTCTCGTTTTGCTACCTCTATGGCATGCATAAAGAGCTCATCTGAATTTGTCTTTTCATCGCACAGAAGCGGTACCACACCCCAGGACATATTCAGCTGTCTTAATACTCTTTCATCTGTGGTGCTTCCGATGATCATGCAATCCGGTCTGTTTGCAGAAATCATACGTGCTGTACGTCCACTCTTTGTAACAGTAATAATTGCACTGGCCTTCAAATCGAAGGATGTGGTAACCGTTGCATGGGAAATTGCGCTGGAAACGTCCTGTGCTGCTGTTTCCGAAGTGCGAAAACGTCTTTCATAAGAGATCTCACGTTCTGTAGACTCAGCGATCAGGGCCATTGTTTTTACAGCCTCGATCGGATGCTCTCCTGCAGCTGTCTCACCGGAAAGCATAATTGCGGATGTTCCATCATAAATTGCATTTGCTACGTCTGTGATCTCTGCTCTGGTAGGAAGCGGATTGTGAATCATGGATTCCAGCATCTGAGTTGCTGTAATAACGATTTTGCCCGCTCTGTAAACCTTCTTTATGATCTTTTTCTGGATAGAAGGAATTCTCTCAAACGGAATCTCTACACCCATGTCTCCTCGTGCAACCATAACACCGTCTGCAGCAGCGATAATCTCGTCAATATTTTCAATACCGCTCATATTTTCAATCTTTGCAATGATTTTTACACCCTGAAATCCTACAGAGTTTGTGAACTTTCTAAGATAATCCACATCTGCAGCAGATCTTACAAAGGAAGCTGCAATAAAATCGAAGCCCATCTTTGCACCAAATTCCAAGTCTGCCATATCACTGTAGGACAGATAAGGAAGGGAAAGATCCACATCCGGCACATTTACACCCTTGCGATCAGAAATGACACCCCCATCGATTACGGTGCAGTACATCTCTGTTTCGTCGATTTTGTTTACCTTCAGTGAAACCAGACCATCGTTTATTTTTACAACGGTGCCTACTGAAATGTCATTTGGCATTCCTTTATAAGATACACTGGCCTGTTTCTCGTCGCATTCGATTTCTCTGGTTGTTAAAAGATAATCTTCTCCGTTTTTTAAAGTAACCGACTTGTGATCCTTAAACAGTCCAAGACGAATTTCCGGTCCCTTTGTATCCAGCATTGTAGCAACAGGAAGCTTCAGCTTTTCCCGAAGCATTTTTATTTTTTCGAACCTTTCCTTATGGGTTTCATGATCCCCATGGGAAAAGTTAAATCTTGCAACATTCATGCCGGCCTTCATAAGCTCTTCCAGAACATTCTCCTGATCTGTTGCCGGTCCTACTGTGCAGATAATTTTTGTTTTTCTCATGTTTCCCTCCAAATACTTTTCATCAAATACTTTTATATATTTACGCTGTAAAAACAGCTTTGCGAGTTGTCACTTCACTTTGGCTAAACAATAACCCCTGCCTGTGCTTCTTGTCAATCTGTGAATTTTTATATGCTTTGGGTGCTCGCAAGTCATCTTTTATATCGCTCCTTTTTCATCCATACTTTTTCCCCAAACATGACCTTTTCATCTTTATTTTTTAAGGTAATTTTCACAAGGAAAAAGCCACCGATATAGCATTATCCATAAGCGGTGGTCTTTTCTGATTTTTATTTTTTATAATAGGGTAAAAAACAACTATACCAGCTTTATTACGGCAGTATTTGCATAGGTTAATGGCTCATTGTGCATGAAAAACACCTTCGCGTCTGCCGGTGCATAGAGTGTCTCAATAATCTCACTTTCATAGGGATGTATAATGTTTGCCAAGGGTTCTCCCATATGGACCTCCTGTCCTGCCTTTACAAGAGGTTCAAAAATTCCGGATTCGGCTGTTCGAACGGATATGAGTTCCGTGTCATTTACCACAATCGATTCGGAAAGCTTCGGTACATTGTATTTTATGATTCCCTGTGCGGACAGAAAATTCATAACAGCAAGTACTGCCTGGCCTGCACCGGTGGGATCAATGTGTGTCGTGGTTGTCGTGTAAAGCGAAAATGCCTGGGAATTCCACACCTGCCAGTTGTAATTGAGCGTCGTAGTGTCGTAAGGTCTTACCTTTCGGACAACCACGTAGGGCAAACCGAATTTGCAAGCCAGCTCTGTGCTGCTGAAGCCTTCATCCATCATACGGATATGGGGGACAAAATCTCCCGGCATATAAAAAGAAGTAAACTGGATCCCATATTTGTAATCCTTAATTTCACTGAATACTCCGTCTGCGATCCGCTGCGTAGTTTCTCCAAGATCATATCCCGGAAACATGCGGTTAATGTCTGTATTGTCCGTAGACCAGAAGCGTTTTTGGATATTGGCAGAATAGGGATTTATGGACGGGATAATAAGGATTTTTTTCCCTTCCTGTATCCGTCCCTCAGCCTCCAGCTGTTTAAACTTTTTTACCAGTTTTGAACAGCAGTAAACCTGCTGGATTTCATTTCCTCTGCTGCTTCCAACAATGCAGACTGTTTTGCTGCCCTTTCCGAATTCATAGCCTGTAATCCGGAAATTGTCCCTGTACAATCCATTCATTTCATATATGATTCTTTTATTCATTGCCGCATACCTCTTTTCTCAGGAGTCTTCCTACCAAAGATCCTTCATCCACAACCGGATAATCGCGGATTGTAAAAAGAATCCCGTCAATCGGTGCCAGTACTTCATCCAAAACATTTCCGGAAAGAGGATCTATGATTCTTCCGATCCGATCTCCTTTTTTCAGTTCCACCCAGTGTTCTACCTCAGGAATGAAGATTCCGCTTACCTTTGCATTTAAATAGGAAACATCTCCCGGATTGTCGGATATGATGGGCTTTCGCACTGCCGGTGCTTCTCCCTCCCAGATTCCAAGCTTTTTCATCAGATTCAAAATGCCATCCACCAGCTGATTTCCGTAGCTTTTTGTGATTCGCATTCCCACACCCATCTCCACTACAAGAACCGGTGTTCCGGTACTGTTCAGGCTATAGGCAAAGGTTGACTCCAGCACTGTGCTTGCACCATGAACCCAGATAAAATCTACATTTGCCTCCTTCGCCATGGGCAAAAGTGTTTTTGTATGCAGCTCATTGATGCGAATCTGCGGAATTTCCGTAAGATAGATGTTGCTGGCATGTATGTCCAGTACACAATCTGATCCCTTTACATCCTCTATGATCTGTGCTGCCAGATACTCTGTCATATTTCCGTCTATATTTCCAGGAAACAGGCGGTTCATATCCAGATCAAAGGCCGGAATCCCCCTCGTGATAGAATCAATCCCCAAGGGATTCATTGCCGGATAAATATCCACAATTCCGGTCAGCTTTTCTGCCTCAAGTGCAATCCTTCTTTGAAGCTCAAAGCATACATACTGTCCTTCCAGTTCATCTCCGTGAATTCCGGTCACAATACTGATTCTTTTTAATTTTTTATTCGTATTTTTCGGCATAATCCGGTGCTTTTTTATTTCCAGCACCTCGTCAATCGGCAACCCTACCGATGCGATTGTTTCTATCATTTTCCTTCCCCTTACTGCTCTGTAACTTTAACGATGACTTCCTGGGTCTGATCACCGCCTCCTAATATAATCCCTCTGTTTATGGCACACTCTGCAGCGTCTCTTCCATCTCCCAGCTTTATGTATTGCTCCTGCACCTTTCGGTCATGAGTCGGGTCGTATCCCACCCACTTTCCGTTGCAGCAAGCCTCTACCCAGGCATGACTTGCCCCTTCTCCCAGCAAAAATCCGCAGACATATCGTGCAGGAATTTTTGCCATGCGAAGCAGGCATATAAAAATATGAGCATAATCCTGACAGACTCCCATTTTCATTTTCCAAGCCTCTTCCGCCGATGTATCCACCTGAGTTCTGGCCGGAACATAGGAAAAATCCTCATGGAGCCTGTGCATAAGAAAGCTGCAAATTTCATAGCTGTCTGCATTTTGCGGCAAAGACAGCCCGGCAAAATAGGACTTCAATTCCTCTCCGGGCCTGCATTTTCCAAAAGGATAGCGATAGATCCCCAGTTTATTTATTTCTGCCTTTTCTTCATAAGGGCTTGAAAAAATCTCTACGCTTCCTCTGATCCGATAGCGGAAAAGCTTGTGGCTTTCATCCACCCTTCCGTATATCATCCTGTTTTTGTAGGAATCCTCTCCCGTAGAATAAGGCGTTTTGGGAAGAATTTCGATTTCTTTTTCCACCAGGTGCTGTCTTGCAGTATCCTTCGGAATACACTTTATTGTAAAACTTGCTCGTTTTACCGGCTGAGAATAAAAAAGCTTCATTTGATAATCAAAGTGCAGCTGCATGGTTCATACCTCATCAAACTTTGTCAGAGCGGATGCCCTGCCCAAGTTAAAAAATTTGTTCTACATTCGATACGATACCATAATAATCGATTTCTTCGCTTTCTGCCAGTTCATTTACCTTTTGCAGACATTTTTCATTGTAATTTAAGCCGCTTTTTGTCACTCTTGGATACATTCTATGAACTTCCCGCAGGAGCTCCCCTCTGGAAACGCCAAGTCTTGCATACAGATCAATGCGCTCAATCCGCTTTCCGGCTTTTATAATGTTTCTTACCTGCTCACTGTCTATATGATCGTCTACAATTCCCCAGAATGCTAAAAGGTCATCCAATACCTTCTGCAATTCGAATAAAGGAGCGCTGCTTTTCTCTGCCCGGTTCATTTCATAAATGGCCAGCTGAATATAGGACATGGCTTCTGTTGAAATACTTTCCCGAAGCACAATGGCATTGTCGTATGCCCTGTTTAAATTGCTGATAATGGAATCCGGATTTTCATCGTCAAAGGGATATCGCCTTAAAAAATCCTCTCTGGATTCATATATATTAGGGATGTCCACAGAGCTGCAAAAGCTTTTATATCCATCCTCGCTTTCATCGATCATTGTATCAAAGCTTTTAAAAAATAATCGAATGGTAGAATATACCCTTTCTGTGTAGCGTCCCAGCCAATAAAGTCTTTCTGCCTGTTCTATCGAGATAATACCCATGTGTCCTTAAAACCTCCTCCCTGAGATGAATTTACAATAAAGGAATCCGGATTTCTGGAGAAACGGGTCAGACCGCTTTTCCATACCAAAGGCTCATCGCTCATAAGTACAAAAGCCCGAAGATCTGCCTTTCTTGCTACCCTTTTGCCTTCATCCATAATGTCAAGATCCTGAAAATCAATTACCTCCTGTGCAATAAAGCGGCGCGGCTCCTTTTTCAAAAGCTCTATGAAATCTGCCTTTTTCTCTTTCGTAAGAGAGTTTCCAAATAAAACTCCGTAGCCTCCGGCCTCTGCCACATCCTTTAAAACCAGCTTGTCAAAATTTTCCAAAACGTATTTCATGTCTTCCTCATAAAATGGAAGATATGTCGGTGCATTTTGAAGAATCGGCTCTTCTCCCAGATAATAGCGAATCATCTTTGGTACAAAATAATAGATTCCTTTATCATCTGCTATGCCATTTCCCGGTGCATTCAGCAAGGCAACATTTCCTTTACGGAATACGTCGTAGATATGAGGGATTCCAATCAGCGATTCCGGATTGAAATTCATCGGATCCAGATATTCGTCTGAAATTCTTCTGTATACTGCACCTACTCTCTCTTTTCTTCCGTCTGCGGTAATATAGTAAAGCTGATCATTTTCTACCAGTAATTCCGAACCGTTTACCAGATATGCTCCGGTTTTCTCTGCCAGATAGGAATGCTCGAAATAAGCTGCATTGTAGCGCCCCGGTGTCATGATCACATTTAATCCACCTGTATTTACGTAATCCATAGTCTTTTTCAGCAGGCAGGCATAATTTCGGTTGTCTTCCAGCCTATTGTCCTGAAATGTGCTGGGTGAGCATCGTCTGCAAAGTTCTCTGGCAATCATTGGGTAAGAAGCACCGGATGGGACTCTCAGATTATCCTCCAGAATATACCAGTTTTCATCCTTTCCCTTTACCAGATCAATTCCGGAAATATGAGAATAAATATCTTTTACCGGAGTGACTCCCTCGCATTCTGTCATATAGCCACTGGAAGCAAATACAAATTCCTCCGGAACAACTCCATCCGATACGATTTTTTTCTCGCTGTAGATATCCTTTAAAAAAAGATTCAAAGCCTTTACCCTTTGCTTTAATCCTTTTTCAAGATAAGAAAATTCATCATGTGCTATGACCCTTGGAATCGAATCAAAGGGGAAGAGCTGTTCTTTAAAGGTATTGTTTTTATAAATACCAAACTTTACCCCATAGCGTGCCAACAATTCATTGATATTTTCTGTATGTTCCAGCAGCCCTTTCATCGTAATCACCCTCCTCACAAAAGACAATTTTGACAAACACAAAGGGCGCTCTGCATCCTGCAGAACGCCCTTGTCCTTACTTCACTTTTTTTGCACTTTAGCACCTTGCACTTTTTGTGTCAAGTTTGACTGAATCCTTTTGTGCGTATGCATAAAAATTAATATTCGAAATTGACTTCACTTTGCTCAGATCTGTCGTTGCAGTCCCTTCTTTTCCTTTTTATACTTTTTTTAATGGGGTAAATTGCCTTTTCCCCAAATATGATGTGAGAAAAAGATGAAAGAGAGGTTCTGCTATGAAAGTATTGATGGTAAACGGAAGCTCCCACGAAAAGGGATGTACCTATACAGCTCTTACAGAGGTAGGAAAAACATTGCAAAAAGAAGGAATTGATTACGAAATCTTCCAGATTGGAAAAAAGCCTTTTCGGGAATGCATTTCCTGCGGTGGCTGTAAAACTCCGGAAAATAATGGTCTTGGCTGTGTTTTTGATGATGATCTGGTAAATGAATTTGGAAAAGCAGCTTATGAGGCCGATGGCTTCATCTTCGGCAGTCCTGTTTACTACGGACATCCCTCCGGCAGTCTTCTTTCCTTTATGGACAGACTCTTCTTCAGCAACTGGAATCAGGTCTATACTCCATTTATGTTTAAACCTGCATCCGCTGTTGTCTCTGCAAGACGAGGCGGCACAACTGCCAGTATTGATGCGATCATGAAGCACTTTGTAAGCACACAAATGCTGACCGTAGGCACCAGCTACTGGCCTCTTGTTCACGGAATGACACCGGAAGAGGTCTTGCAGGATGAAGAAGGTCTGCAGGCTATGCGAAATCTTGGAAGAAATATGGCCTGGCTCATAAAATCCTTAAAAGCCGGAAAAGACAGCGGCCTTTGCATTCCGCAAACCGAATGTGACTACACCACAAATTTCGTTCGCTGACAAAACGCTTTTCTTTCCAACAAAAAACTGTCGCATTATGCATTTAATGCGACAGTTCTTTTTAATGTGTTGGTCTATTTACAAATACAGCCTTAATCTTGGAATATACCACCTTTTGTGAACCGTAAAGGCTCCAGTATCCACTGAGCATATAGGAAACCGCACAGGAAAGTGCAAAGAGCGGAACCGCCTCTCCTCCAAACAATTCATACGATAGAATAATGGAAGTTAAAGGACAGTTGGTCACTCCGCAAAAAACAGATACCATACCAAGAGCTGCTCCAAAAGACGGAGAAAGCCCGATCAAAGGACTTACCACACATCCAAAGGTTGCCCCTGCAAAAAAGGTAGGTACAATCTCTCCTCCCTTAAATCCTGCACAAAGAGTCACTGCTGTCAGGATCATTTTCAAAAGAAAAGCCTCCGGCCTTGCACTTCCCGCAGCAGCTGCTTCTATAATACTGCTTCCCGTGCCGCAATAATCTCTTCCCAAAATCAATACGGCTGCAATCATAATTCCGCTGCCCAGCAATACCTTTATATAAGGATTTTTGCTGACTGCACCATACAGGAGCGGTGCAAAATGCAGAATAAAGCAAAACAAGACCGAAACAGCTGCAAAAAGCAGACCGATGATCAAAATCCGTATAATCGTCCATGCATCCGATGCAGGAATCCCGCTTATGTCAAAGGCCGTTGCCTTTACCTTTAAAAGACTTGCAACAACCCTGGCGATCAAAGCAGACAGGATACAGGGCACAATGGCCGCATAGTACATCACACCTACGCTGACTACCTCCATGGCAAAAATTGCCGCTGCCAGAGGCGTTCCAAACAGAGCGGAAAAGCCCGCCGCCATTCCTGCCATGACAATGACTCTCTCGTCCTTTTCATCCAGCTTCATCAGCTTTCCGATACTGGCCGATATGCTGCCCCCTAGCTGCAGGGCCGCACCTTCTCGTCCTGCAGAACCTCCAGCCAGATGGGTCAAGGTGGTAGATATAAAGATCAAAGGAGCTGTCCGCAGTCTTAAGGTTCCTCCATCCCGAACAGCAGACATAATAAATTCCGTTCCTTTGTCATCCTCCATCCCCGTGATCCGATACAAAAATACGATCAAAAGACCAGCCAGCGGCAGACAGAAAACAAGCCAGCTATATTCACTTCGAAGAACCCCAGCGATATCCAGACAATAATGAAATGCCGATCCTACCAGTCCAATGATAATTCCTGTTATCGCCGAAAAAAGAACCCATTTAAAAAAGGTAAGTAAATTTACCGCAATGGATTCCTCCCAATGTTTTACCTGAAAATATTCTTTAATTTTATCCATAGCAAATTCACTATATCACACTGTTTAAAATAAGCAACCAGAAAAGGATGTACCGCAGTGATTTCCCGCAATACATCCCTTTTTCGCATTTTTCTATTCCAAATGCAGCTTATTCAATGTTTTCTCTCCAAGTAGCCGGGTGAAATTTGTCTTTGATGGGAAGGAGTCTTTCATCGATATCTACACCAAGTACCGAATTGAAGTTGTTAGTTGCCTGCATCTGAGCTGCAAAACCCACAATCGCAACAATTTCCTGATCTGTATAGTATTTGCGCAATCCATCAAATAATTCATCCGAAACCTTTGTAGGATCCTTTACAATCTGCTGTCCGAGTTCTGCAAGGATCTGCTCATTTTCCTCTAAAACAAGGTTGTCCGGATCCAAACCAAGTTCCTTTAAATCGCTGATGAAAAACAGGGAGCACAGCATGCATCCATTGGTTGTAGACACTGCATGAGCGTAAATCGTTGCTGCCCTAAGCCCTACTATTTTTTCCAGGCTCTCCCAGGAATCATACCATCCCATAAATGCCAGATAGGTTCCATAGTCCTGCAGCATTACCAGTTTCATATTTGTTACCTTATTGTGTGCTGCCAGATCCTCATAGGCTGCCTTTGCCTTTCCTGTTAGTTCCTCCGCTTTTAATAAATTTACTCTTGCCATTTTTTCCTCTTTTCTACGCATTTGCGTTATGTGTTTTTATTGAAATCATTCCATCATCAAATCGCTATTTTCAAAATTTCCTGAATTGCCTTTGCATCCAGTGGCTCATAGTGTCCCACATTTCCGTTTCTGGTTGCTCTCTTTGCCATGGTTTCAAAATCTTCGTCTCCAATGCCAAGCTTTGTCAGGCTAGTCTTAAGACCAAGCTTTTGGAAGAATTCCTTTAGCTTTTCTGAAAGAATGAGTGCTCTTTCCTTTTCCGAATAATCATGTGGATCTGCTCCGTAGACCCTGCTTGCCAGAAGTGCCAGTCTCCATGGCTTCTTTTCTGCCATATATCTTGTCCAGGCAACCAGAACAACTGCCATTCCTTCCCCATGAGTTATGTTGTACTGTGCAGAAAGCTCATGCTCAATTCTGTGGGAGCCCCAGTCTGCCCTTCTTCCTGCATCCAGGTAATTGTTGTGTGCTACACTGGCCAGCCACTGAATCTCTCCTCTTGCATTGATGTCCTTCGGATTTTTTATCAATCTGTCTGCATTCAGAAAAAGGGCTTTTATCGCTCCTTCAATCAGATAATCTGTCGTATCCGAATATTTTTCATCCGAGAAGTAACGCTCCAAAAGATGAGACAGAATATCCGCAATTCCTGCAAAGGTCTGATAAGATGGAAGGCCAAGGGTATATCTGGGATTCATAATAACGAAACGAGGAATGATCCGGTCATCTTCAAACCCCAGCTTCCATTCTCCGTTTGAAAGGATTGCCGCATTTGATGTTTCGGAACCGCTGGATGCAGTCGTTGCAATTGCACCTACCTTCAGCACTTTTTGGGGTGATACACCCTTTTCGAAGAAATCCCATACATCCCCATCGTAAGGAATGCCCAGTGCAACTGCCTTTGCTGTGTCAATCGAACTGCCTCCTCCTACTGCAAGCACAAAATCCACATTTTCTCTTCTTCCCTCTTCTACCAGCTTTCTTACAAGCTGAATATCCGGATTTGGAAGGACTTCTCCATTTTCGTGAAATTTGATTTTCAACTCCTTTGCTGCTTTTTCTACCTCTGCATAAATTCCCAGATTTTTTACAAACTCTCCGCTGTAGACCAGCAACAAAGACTTTACTTCCTGCTCTCTCAAAAGTTCCTTTATCTTTTTTTCACTGTTTTCTCCAAAAACAATTTTTGCCGGATTGTAATATGTAAAGCCGATCATTTTAAAAGCCTCCTTAATTTAACGGAACAACTGCTCCATTATAATTTTCTTCAATGAACTTTGATATTTCATCACTCTGAAGTACCTCTACCAGAGTAAGAAGTGCCTCATCATTTGCTTTTTCCTTTGTGGTAGCAATGATATTGCCGTAGGTTTCTGCTGCGAGTCCATCGTTCGCTTCCACTGCCAACGCATCACTTACGCTAAGTCCGCCTTCAATTGCATAATTTCCATTAATAACTGCGATATCAACATCCGGTAAAGCCTGTACCAGCTGTTCCGGTGCCAGTTCCTTAAATGTGATATTCTTCGGATTCTCTGTAATATCCTCTATGGTGGCATTTACTCCCGCATTTTCATCCAGGGTAAGGATTCCCTCCTGCTCCAGTAACAGGAGTGCTCTCGCTTCATTGGTTACATTGTTTGGAACTGCCACGGTGGCCCCATCCGGAAGCTGCGAAAGGTCGCTTGTCTTTCCTGCATAAATGCCAAAAGGCTCATAGTGAATGGCTCCGATGGATACCAGATCCGTTCCGTTTTCTTCATTGTACTGTTCCAGATAAGGCTCATGCTGGAAATAATTTGCATCCAGACTGCCTTCTTCTACACCGGTATTTGGAGTTATCGAATCTTCTATCTCTACGATTTCCAAATTAATTCCTTTTTCAGCCAGAATCGGCTTTGCCTGCTCCAAAATTTCGCTGTGAGGTGTAATATTGGCTCCTACCTTAATGGTTACACTTTCAGCATCCGATGCAGCGGATGTACTCGATGTGCTGCTTTCTGAACTTGTACCGCTTTGGGATGCTGCGCTGCTTCCTGACCCTGAGCACGCTGTAAGTGCTACTGTAAATGCTAAAATTCCTGCTGTAATAATCTGTTTTTTCATAATCGTTCTCCTCTTTTTTATTCTTATTTTTTACTTTCTTACTTTCTTTGCTGCCAGGCTTCCAATTTCCTGGATCAGCATGACCATGATCACCAGAATGGCTACCGTGGTCCACAGGACATCTGACTGATATCTGTAATAACCGTATTGCAGAGCGATCGCTCCAAGTCCTCCTCCGCCGATCACTCCTGCCATTGCAGAATAACCTAATATCGTTGCTATATTGATAGCTGCCCCAAGAACAAGGGATGGAGCTGCCTCCGGTAAAATAAAATGTAAGATCATGTAAATGGGGGAGGCCCCCATGGATTTTGCAGCCTCAATGATTCCCGGTGAGACTTCACACAAGGAAGATTCCACCATTCTGGCTGCGATCGGAATGGTTCCTACCGTTAAAGGCACAATGGATGCTGCTGTTCCGATGGAGGAGCCGGTAATAAAGCGGGTTACCGGTACCAAAAGCACCAGCAATATCAAAAAAGGAAGGGAACGGGCAATATTCACGATCAATCCGACCACAAAATTTAAAGGTCTGTTCTCCATAATTCCTCCCTTTGCCGTAGCAAAAAGCAGCACTCCCAAAGGCAGCCCAATGAGATAAGTAAGAATGGATGCTGCAGCTGTCATCTCCAGTGTTTCCAACACCCCATTTTGTATGGTTTCTATAATATAGCTGCTCATGTTCTTTCTACCTCCTGTACACTTAAGCCGCTTGTTTTAAAGAAGTCTATCACCACTTCCTGATCTTCCCGCTTCTCCGGAAGTTCTAAAACCATCTGACCATATCCGATTCCTCCGACGCTTTTCGTATTTGCCGATAAAATATTGACCTTCCTTCCGGTTTGCTCTACCAGATTTGCGATAAATGGACTTTCCGCTGCAAGACCATCAAATACAATTCGGATTACCCTGCTTGTGTCCTTCGACGGATCAAATGGATTTCCCGGAAATACCAGTTTTTTCGCAGCATCGGATTTTGGTTTTCGAAAAATTTCTTTTACTTCTCCAATTTCTGCCAGGCTTCCCTTGTCAATAATTGCTACTCTGTCACAAATTTTTTCCACTACCGACATCTCATGGGTAATGATTACAATCGTTAATTTTCTTTTTTCATTGATTTCCTTTAGAAGCTGCAGGATTTCAGCTGTCATGCCCGGATCTAAGGCACTGGTTGCCTCATCACACAAAAGTACCTTAGGATCTGCCGCAAGTGCTCTGGCAATTGCTACCCTCTGTCTCTGACCGCCGGACAATCTGGAAGGATACTCCTTTGCTTTCCCCTCAAGCCCTACAACCTTCAGCATTTCAATGGCTTTTTTTACTCTTTCTTTCTTTTTTATGCCTGCAATCCTCAACGGCTGCATTACATTTTCCAAAACAGTTCTCTGATTCAAAAGATTAAAGCTCTGAAATATCATAGCGATTGAACGTCTCACATTGCGAAGCTCGGCAGCTGTAAGCTGTGAAAGGTCCTGTCCGTAAAAGCTGACCTTTCCTCTACTTGCCTCCTCGAGCCGGTTTAAGCATCTTACCAACGTTGACTTTCCTGCTCCGCTCATGCCTATGATTCCAAATATCTCTCCTTCCAAAATATCTAGGCTGATATCCTTCAGTGCTAAAAATTCCTTTCCGTCATTTTTGTATGTCTTGTCTAAATGCTCCAGTTTGAAAACCTCTGTCATTCTTCTTCTCCTCACACTCATTTTCCTGATCCTGCGGAACAATTAATTTCCTGTCCGAAGGCAAAAAAAACAGAAGCCTTTTTTCAAAAAGCTTCCGGGCAAATCTTAAGAACGAAATCATCCTTTTATATGGAATTGAGGCGCCTGCATGTATGCCGAACGTCCAAAGCCATTTCATTTGCCTCGGAGTATTTCATTCGACACCACATGCAGATATTCAACTGGTTTTTTATATTACGGAACATGTTTTTTTCCTCCATCTCTTCGATGGCTATACTTTAACCCACATTCCGTCTACTGTAAAATTCCTTTCATTCATCACCCATGATAAGTATTTCTTATCACGAATTTTCTTTTTATTTCCAAATGCCTAATCGTTTTCGAACGCTATAGTACATGCTGTTTTCCATAGCCATAACCTTTTCAAGCGGTACGCTTTTAAATACCGGCATCCTCATTTTTATCTTGATCCAGAAGTAAGAATATACCCCAAGAAGTGCAAAGGTAATTCCTGTAACCAGCCAGATCATATTTCGCTCGGCAGGATCCGTTGAAATATTTAATATCATATACACGGTTCCTACGATTCCGATCATAGGGATCACCGGTCCAAAAGGAACCTTAAAGGAGCGGGGTGCCTTCGGCAGCTTGTGCCTTAAGACCAGTACATCCACATGCGCTAAAATATATGAGATCATCCAAAATACAGAGCCAACCAGAATAAGGAATGAGATTGCATCAGATGAACCGTCACTGAGCTTTGCAAATATCATAATAAAGACACTTACAAATACAACACCGAACCATGGAACATTGTTCTTGTTGGTCTTTGCGAAAATTCTCGGCATCATGTTCATTTTTGCCATTCCCTGACAAATCTCACTCAGTCCTTTAATGGTTGAATTCTGAACACTTACGACTGCCAGAACTGAAACAATCGTCATCCAGATCTTACCGGCCTGTCCCAGAAGATTTTCCCCATAGAGCAGGTGCGGAGCAGATGAATCTGCCAGATCTGCCCATGGCGTATAATTGTGGAAACCAAGTACCATCAAAGACTGCATGCCACAGATAATAAGAAGTCCTATCACCATACCAAGAGGAACATTTCTCTTGGCATTTTTTACATCTTTCGATACAGGAATAACGTATTCTGCTCCGATAAAGAGCCAGAAAGCAACGGCAATCATGGGGACGATCTGCGACAAATCTGTTGTGATGCAAAGCGGCTGATCCACCACTTCTCCTGTTCCAAGTTTAAATATTCCCAAAATTCCCATTACAACCAGAGAAAAAATCAGAAGATAGGTGGCTGTATCCTGGATCTTGGAAAACATGTCCACACCTCTTAAATTCGCAATCATAAGGATCACCGAAACGATCATGACCCAGGCGATTCTCGGAATGGGAATCGGTACTGTGGAAGAGATTGCATAGGCAAAAATAGTTGCCTCAACTCCCGATGACAATATATTGCAGATCAAGTATCCTCCTACCATTGAGATCAATGTCGGAAAGGGGCCAAGCCCTGCCAGTGTATACTGTGCCAGGCCTCCTGTTGTATTTGGCATAAGTGCATTTAATTCCGAAAGAGAGGCAATGGTCGTCATATTCAAAAGACAGGCGATTACCATTGCCAATATAAATATAACCCCTACCTGTCCTGCTCCCTGTCCAAGGGAAACCAGACAGCTTGTGGTTGTAACAAGTCCTACCGCAATCGACACTACACTTTTCAGCCCTAATTTGTTCTTCATATTACTCACAATAAACGCTCCTCCTCGTGTCTTTGTGACTGTATGTCGGGCTCTACAGAGCGTCTACGCCTTCATCTCCGGTACGGACACGAATTACATTGCTGATATCGTAAATAAAGATTTTTCCGTCTCCGATATGCCCTGTATAAAGTTCCTGCTTTATCAGCTTTACAATGCTGTCTACCTTATCCTTTTCTACAACAATTGCAATCTGCTGCTTGGGAAGAAGCTCCATTTCGAAGTTTTCCTCTACCTGATATTCTCTTGTTCCCTTCTCAATGCCGCAGCCGAGTACCTGTGTCACGGTCATTCCTCTGACACCTGCCATACTAAGTGCAGATTTAAGGCCGGTAAATTTTGACATTCCTGTAATAATTTCAATTCTTACTAAGTCCATACTTTCATCCCCTTCTGTTTTCTCTTGTCTTTTCTTCAATCCGTTTCTTATATTTTTCCGGTGTAGTTCCTGCAAATGTTCTGAAATCCTTTAGCATATGAGACTGGTCGTAGTATCCGCAGCTTAAAGCAAGCTCCTCACTGCTTTCTTCCGGTGCCCTTTCGATCTCATTCAAAAAGACCTGGAATCGAATAAAACGCTCAAATTCCTTTGGGGAAATACCGTGAATTTCCTTAAAGATCCTCCGGATATAGCATTCCGAATAGCCTGTTTCCCTGCTCAGCATCTGTATGGAAATATTCCCTCCGGTTGCATAGATCCTTTTTCGCATATACTCTTCCAATCTATGGATTGCATCTTTGTCATCATCCTGCTGGTTTTTTTCAAGATAATGCATTAGGATCTCTGCTCTTTTTCCTACATTTTCCGCTTCTGCAAGCTGTTCCGTAAGACCGGATCCATATTCATTTGCATCCAGCTCCAGATCATTGTTTACAATATCATGTATCGTAACATCTTCCGGCAATATGTATCTGCCCGGCAAAAATCTGGCTCCGAAATAATAACGTCCGTCCTCAAAGCTCCATTCCTTTGCTTTCAGAACCGTTCCTCCCAGATAAACCTTCACATCATTCTCACCGATGCCGAATACCAAATCTGTACTGCTATCCGGTACAGCCAGAAAATCTGAAACTGCTCCGCTTTGTATATTGAATTCATAAAAGCTGGCAATTCCCATCCTTTTCGGAAATATTTCCTTATAATCTTCTGCGTCCATTAACAGATAAGGCTGTACAGGTTTGATAATATCTTTTTCGCTCATGCATCGGCTCCTGAATCTTATGCCATTTCTGGTTTATCCCACAATGGCAATTTTATTCCAATTCCAAGCTTCACTGCGTTTCTGTAGATCAGACCTCCCCAGGCAATGTCCTCTACCGGCATACCGCCTACGGAGTAAACGATGATATCATCTTCGCTTTCTCTTCCAGGTTTTCTTCCCTCAATGATGTCTGTAATATCTACGATGTCCTCTTCTGTGATTTTTCCTTCATGCTTAAGATCTGTGAATTTTGTTCCGATGATCTGCATATCCGGGTATGTCGGATATGGATATTCCTCTTCCCATGCTTCGTAAAGCTTTCTGTTATCTACAACCAGCTTGCAGTTGTTTACAAGGAAATCATCATCAAACTGTGCTGCAGACGGCATACTGATCAGTGCACCTTTCTTGATCCAGTCCCCGCTGATATATGGGAAAGAAGAAACATCATTTCTTACGGTTGTGGTAAAGCTTATAATGTCGCTGTCCTTTACAGCCTCTTCCACGCTGTCACATACCTCGATATTTTTGAACTGAGGAAGCTCTTCTTTTATAAATTCAACAAAGGAATCCATAGATTTCTTACCGCGTCCCTTGATCTTTACGGTATCAAGATTCGGACAAACAGCAGCGAAAGCAGCCAGTGAAGTTTTTCCCATAACACCAGGTCCAATGATGGAAACAACCTTGGAGTCCTTTCTTGCAAGATATTTTGCTCCGACTCCCGGGATTCCGCCGGTTCTGTAAGCACTTACCAAGTTTGCAGACATAAGAGCAAGCGGTGCTCCGGTATCCTTGTCATTGAGCATCATCATAAGGATTGATCTTGGCAGACCCTTTTTCTTATTGTCGACATTTGAGCCATACCATTTCATTCCGGCCATCTGTGAACTTCCGCCAAGGTATGCAGGCATCGCCATGAATCTTCTGTCATCTGCATTTTTAGGCATTCCGGGGAATTTCGGATCATCCGGGAAGGTAATCATGCAGCCATGGGAGTTGTGATTTTCACCGCCCATTACATAATCGCCCTTGTAAAGGGTAACCAGCATGTCTTCCATTACCTCTACACATTTCTTCATGTCCTTTACGCCAGCCTTGATCATATCCGGTTCACTTAAATATAAAAAATCAATTTTTGAGTCCATCTCTTTATTCTCCCTTTGATATTGTATTTTTTCTGAATGTTACATCTCCGGAAGAACGCAGAAGCTGTTCTTGTTACGGAGAATATAACATATTTTTTAATGATTCAGAAGCATATTTATTATTTGAAGTTTTCTTAAATAACCGCTTTAAATCTGTCATAGCGGAATGCACTGATATCAAGTGTTGTCTGCTTCTCAAGAGCAACCTCAGAAAGAAGCTTTCCAACAATTGGTGATATTCCAAAGCCATGTCCGGTAAATGCACAGGCAAGAATCAGACCCGGAACCTCATCGATATTGCCAAGCACCGGCACACCGTCAATGCTTACATCCTCATATCCTGCCCAGGTACGAACAATCTTTGCATCTGCCAGCTTCGGAATGTATTTCATGATTCCTCTGCAGATTGCAGGAGCTGTGATGCTGGAGGTCATGTTATGACCGTTGTCCTTATTTACTGTTTCAAATCCAGATGCGCCTCCGAAGACAAAAGAACCGTGATTGGTCTGATGTCCGTAAAAGTCGGCATCTGCCGTTCCCAGCATCTGAGGGAACATTTGTGGCTCTGCCTCTGTAACAAGCGCCTCGATCAGGTCATTAGACATCGGAACATCAATTCCAACGCTTGCTACAATCTGTCTGCTTGCATAGCCTGCAGCAACAATGATCTTATTTCCTTCAAACACATCCTTTGTTGTTACAACCTGACGAGCCTGACCCTTGATCTTTCTGATCTCAACAACCTTCTGTCCTGTGTAGAACTGAACTCCCATTCTTCTTGCTGCGCTGTAAAAGCCAAGTGTTGCAGTAAGAGGATTTGCATGACCATCTGTCGGGCACCAGCTTGCACAGCTTACTTCATCACTTAAATAAGGATTGATCTCTCTGACCTCTTTGCCGTCGATCATACTTACTCCAAGTCCTAAGGCTACCGCTCTGTCGGTAAGACCCTGAAGGATTTCTTTATGCTTCTGTGTTTTTCCGAGACGCAGGTTTCCTTCTTTATGATATTCCACATCTATGCCAAGCTCCTCAGAAAGGGTAGGCCAGATATGCTCTACTGCATACATTGCAAGAGGAAGCTCTCTTGGATCACGTCCGGACTGACGAACACCGCCGCCGTTTCTGCTTGATCCGCCATTTCCGATGCTGGCATCACTTTCCAGTACAATAACACTGCTTCCCTCTTTTGCAAGGTTATAAGCAGTGGCACAGCCTATGATTCCGCCACCTACGATAATTACATCTGCATTATTTTTCATCCTGCTGGCCCTCCTTTGCAAAGATTCTCATTTCAAGAGGTCTCATTGGTGCTCTTGATGTTGCCGGCTCCAGTACGGCCGGTGAAACGCCAAGTTCCTTTGCCACGATTCCCTTTACCAGCTTTGCACAGGTCTGTCCCTGACAAAGTCCCATACCGCATCTTAAAAATCTACGGATCTCCGTAATGGTATACATGCCTGCATGGACTGCCTGTCTTATTTCGCCCTTGGTTACCTCTTCACATCTGCATATGATTCTATCGTCATCCGGCTCCGGAATGAATTCTCCAAGCTGGTCCGCTCTGTCAAAAATATTTTCCATAATCTTACTCCCTTCTTCCCTATTTATTTTGCCCGGTAAAATCTTGCCTTCATAGCCATATCAGCCGGTACCTTAATGGTCAAAAGATTTGTATGATCAAAGGCCTTTGCTGTTTTAATATCCACAACCTCTGCCTCGCATACCTTCTGTCCGTTTCTGCCAAGTCCATAGCCTTTATCTCCTTTTTCCGGAAGAGGAAGGAATTCATATGGAAGCGTTACCGTTGCATATCCCGGCTCTGCATTTTCATTTACAAGGAAGATGGCCTGACCGGAACAGGAGGCTACGCACATTCCGCATCCGATACAGGAAACGGATTCGTCCACACATGGAAGTGATGTAATATGCTCTCCGATCTTGATGCAATGCTTCGGACAGGCGTCCTGACATGGGTTACATGGAATGTTCTGTGTACATTCCATAACAGGATGAATTCCAACCTGATGAGTAACTCCCGGGAATCGTTCGATCTCATCGTCTGCTACAAAGCCTTTCTTCAAAAGATTCATTGAAACATCGATTCCCTCTTCTGTCTTTTCAATCAATTTGCCTTTATTCTTCGGAGCAAACATTCCCTGACGAAGTCCGTCCAGAGCCTTTTCATTTGCTTCCACACCGGCTTTCATTTTATCTTCTTCGATATATCCAAGGTATTTTGCAGCACAGATTCCTGCGATTCTTCCTTCAATCATTGCTGAGCTTGCTTCCTCGATTCCGGAAACATCACCTGCAACAAAGATTCCCTTGATTGAAGTCTCGCCATATTCGTCTACTACCGGAACCTGACCTCCACGCTTCGGATCATCCACCATATCGCATCCTGCCATCTTCAGAAGCTGTGACATTGGAGAAAGACCAACTGCAAGACAGATCGTGTCTACATCAAAATGCTTTTCTGTTCCAGGAATGAATTTAAAATGACTGTCCACCTCAGCAATGGTAACTCCTGTTACATGGTCCTCGCCCTCTGCCTTAACAATGGTATGGGAAAGATAAAACGGAACCCCGGTTCTTGCAACCTTTGCTGCATGAACTCCGTATCCTCCGATCCTTGGAGCAGCGTCTACAAGAGCTACGACCTCACAGCCGCACTGTACAAGCTGGAAGCTTACGACAAGACCTACATTTCCGGATCCAAGCATCAGTATTTTGCTTCCAGGTCTTACTCCATGCAGGTTCATCATTGTCTGGGCAGCACCTGCACCAATAACTCCCGGAAGCGTCCAGCCGTCAAAGGTAACCATGTTTTCTGCTGCACCTGTTGCAATGATGATGGCATCTCCCTTGTAATGGAAGATCTCATCTCCCTGCTTTACGGTGATTTCTTTGTCCTGATACATTCCTACTACAGTAGAATTTAAAGCAACCTCAACACCTGCATCAGCGGCTTCCTTTAAAAGCTGCTCTCCTATTACAAAGCCTCTTATCTTGGCCTTATGCTCCTTTGATCCGAAGAATTTATGGATCTGCTTAAAGAGCTGACCTCCAGGTCTTTCATTTTCATCAAATACAATTACCTTCAGTCCTTCTTTTGCTGCTTCAATGGCTGCCGATAAACCGGAAGGACCTGCACCAACTACGATCAAATCATATCTTTTCATAATTCTCTCTCCTCCCAAATTCAATCCTTAAAGGGTTCAGCAGATACTCCGTACTGCGTCTGTACCTTCATACCGCTTTTAAGCGGTGTCACACAGGTTCTTACATTCGGCACTCCGTCAACTACCATTACGCAGTCTGTACATCTGCCGATCGCACAAAAGATTCCTCTTGGTTTATGCTCCTTTTTTGTATATCTGTGAATGTTAATGCCTGCTGCCTTTAAAGCTGCTGCAATCGGTTCTCCCTCATGTCCCTGAAGCTTTATTCCGTCATAAGTAAAATTTACGAGCTTTCCTTTTTCCGGAACTCCAAGAATCGGATGTTCTACTATTCTTGATTCCATATCTTTCCTCCCTTAAATCTACGCTTTGCAAGTTTTCCACGCCATTGTGGAATAAAAAAAAGGATGCCTGCTATGCAGACATCCTTGGCTGACTCACGTTCTTTATGGCTCATACTATAATCAGCCCTTCCGTTTTTGTATTGTAAAAAACGATACTGGCTTTTCTGATCTCTTTTAAGAAAGCAGCAGCTCCTTCAATTTTTCGTATCCTTCCGGTGCATTTTTCGAAAGATTCTCTATCCTTACATGGAAATAAGAAGCATCTTCATAAAATACCGCCAGCTCCATGCTTCCCTCACCTCCGTCTGCATAATCGTCCTCCTTGCTTTCCATCTTCCAAAATCCGTATGCCTCCAGCTTTTCAAGCAATGCATCCAAATCCGATACTTCCTGCTTTTCTCCCTTTTCTATATCGGAAAAGAGATATTCATCTTCTGCATAATAGCGAAGATTTTTTTCAAAATCGTAATATACACACTCCGATGAGCTTCCCTTGTTTTCATAAAAGGCTATGACCGATACATCCTGGGTAAAATGCTCTTTTCTGCTGCTTTCTCCAAGGCTTTCAAATGTCAGAGTCTTTTTATTTTCTGTTTCAGTATACTCCTCAAGCAGAGCCTGTATATTCAGGCATTCTACATTTTCAGCTGTTATGTCATAATCTTCTATAAATTTTTCTAGCAATTCCTGACGGTAGCTTTCCTTTGAAAGCTCCGCTCTTTTTATTAATTCTTCTGCTGAAATAAGTTTTTCCATACCCTGCTCCTTTGCCTGCGCGCAACCTGTTGTCATGCAGGCCGCTGCCAAAACGGAAGCTGCCAGCATCATATATTTTTTCATTTTTCTTTTCCCTTCTATGATGCCATAGACTCTGCCATTTCGTCTAAGAATTCTCCTGCCTTTGGAAAACGCTCCCTGAGATTTTCCATTGCTTCTTTATTTCCCGTAACTTGGTAGCTATAGTATTCGGCCCACAGTTCTCTTGACTGAGCAAATGTAGCATTTCCATTTCGGTCATACCAATAACTACTGCTCCAGTGTCCGTAAGAGCCATGTATAATATTGCCCGTGACTCCTCCGTACACATCGCTTCCTGCCTCGTTTAATGCTCCCTTCATTTCCTTGCTGTAATAGCTTTGAATATTTCCCAAAAGCATATTTTCCGTTTTACTTAAGGTTCTGGAATCCATTTTCCCGGCACTCATAATGTATTTTGTCAGATTTTCCTGCATTTGCTTATCTGAGGTGTACTTTGCAACAGTTTCCTCTACATCATTCCTTACATCGCTGAAAATCATTTCCTGCAAGGACTCTCCTTTTTCATTTCGGTAAGTTTGAGAATAAAAGCCGCCGTCATCTTCGTAATTATAGTCTATTGCATGGCCGCTTTCATGAAAAAAAGTGGTATAAGCTCCTCTGGGATTGCTTTCTTCTTTTGTCATATCAACATTTATGGTATTGTCCCTGGATGTAAAATATCCTGTTTTTTCTCCGCTGGTATTGCCAATCGTATAGCTCTCCAGTTCGGAAAGATAAAGCTGTCTGTAGGGTTCTTTTGAGGAATACAGTATATATTTTATTTTCTTCACCTGATTCTTGTCCAGCTTGCTCACCAGCTTATTGATTTTTTCTGCAATTTCTTTGTTCTCTTCTTCAAAGCTTTTTATAAGATCTTCTTTTTCTCTGTCACTTGCTGTCTCTTCTGTGCTGCCTGTAGAAAAGGCTGCTAGACCGATTTCAAGAAAAGAGTTTATTCCTGTGGAATTCAGTTCCTTTATATAGCTGTTCAATTCCTCAAGCCTCTGGGAAATGGCCCTTAATCTCAAGCTGTAGCAGTTATTTATATCAGAGATATCATTTTCTGTTTTGATCATGTTTTTACCTCCTGAAAAGAAAGTGCCGCCAGCTGGTCTGCCTTTTCCATGCTGTCCGCCGCTGCTTTCAGAAGCTGCTGTGTATTTTCAAAAAGAGTTTTCAGATTTCTTTTTGTCTCGTCTACCTCCAGCTCTATACTGGCAAGTTCTGACGCCACCCCTTCCTCCTTTGAAAGCTGTGTGCTGCTGCATACTTCCTCCAGAAGCTCCAAAGCACTGTCCATGGCTTCGCATTGCTGCTTTATCCCGCTTAAATCATATAATATCCTCATCGTTCTTCCTTTTTGGCCTGACTTGCAGCGGCTTCCACTTCCGCAATGTAAGAAGAAGTTAAATTATTCAGTTCCTTGTCCAGCCCTTTCACATAATTACTGATTCTCTTGAATTTTTTCAAATAATTCAAAAGCTCCTTCGCTCCGTTGCCAAGCTTTATATTGTTTTTGGATACAGCCGAAATAATCTTAAGAACAAGCTCCACCGCCTGCTCAATCAGATTTAAATTCTTTTTTATGTCGCTTGCCGCAAGCATAATTTCCTCATCATCAATGATTGTTTCCGCCATGCATCACCACCTCGAACTCTATCAACTTTTAAAAGAAGCGGCTATGCTCTGGTCTGTTTCTTCTATTATTTTGGCTGTTGACTCTAAAGCAGATGCGATCTCCCGGATCAGCTCTTCCGCCTTCAAAAAGCCCGGCTTTAATTCCTGATAGCGTTCTTCATAGGAGTTGCTTGCCGCACCTTCCCACTCACCCTGCAGCTGACTCAAAAGTGCATCCATTTTACTTATAACCTCTCCTACCTTCTCTGCCTGCGCACGATACTCTGCACATCTTTCTCTCATCTGCTCCGGTGTGATTCTGATTTGTTCTGCCATACTTTTCCTCCTGTAATCTTCCTGACATGCTTTGCTTCTGTCTTTTTTGGGGATCATTTTGAATAAAAGTGAATTGATAATAGAAATGTAAATCTTAAGAAAAATGTTATATAACGCTCTTTCTGAATTTATTATATAGTTATTTCTCTTTTCTGTCAATGTCGTAATTCATTTTTGATATTATTTTTCCTTCTATTCATGCAGAAAACCTGCCACCGGCAGCTTTCCTTGCATACTTTGGTATAAAAAACTACAGCTCCGGAAACTTTTTGTTTCCGGAGCTGCTTTATACGTTTCTTCTTATTATTATGAGTTCCAGCTGATCTTTACGATTGTAGGCTGTTCACTGTTATACGATACCATATGAACCAGTGATGCGTGAAGCCAAAGGGAAAGATTGTAAGTATCACCGGATTCATCTGTAAAGTGAAGGTGTCCTGATCCACTCGTTAATCCTTCCGGTCCTCTGCCACGAACCAAAACATCATTTGCATAGATAGGCGAGTCACCCTCACTATCTTTGCAGTTACCAACGTACTGAGTGTAGAAATAATCAATATATCCGCCATCATTAAAGGTAATGATATCTTTCAGTTCAACTCCACCAATCGAAGTTAGCTTGTCATTTTCTGTAAATGTTTTATGCAGTTCAATGTAGCCGCTTCCGTCTTCATTGATATAAGCTGTAGCATTTTCATCTGAAATAACACGTTCCTGGGCTGCCTGCACATTCTTTGGAGAAAGTACTGCAACTGATGTTATGGCTATGGCTGCGATTGCAAGTGTTGCGATGACCTTTTTAAATAATTTTTTCATAATAGTTTCCCTCCTCGAATGTCTTTTTGTTTTCTTTGTTGCTGCTTTGTACTTATTTATACGAACCTCCCATGAAAAAAGCGAATCATTTAGAAATTTTTTTTTCGAATTTTGAAAAAGCTTTTCCGTCTTATTTCCGATTTCTTTCCTGCCCCGTTTTTCCCCTTCTGTCAATACCTACTAAATATACAAATCAAAAGAATTTCATCTTATGCATTTCGACAATATGCAAGTTCATTGCATACAATTGCAAAATATTTCAACTACAGATCAAATCTATTTGTATATATGCAGAAAAATTTTTTTTACTTGCATTTTTCAAAAAACAGATGTATTATGCATGAAATAAAATTTCATTTTTATTAAGAGGAGATATTATGACTGAAAAAAATATTACACTCAGCTCTGTAGAGGATATCAAAAACCTGGTTACAATTGCCGAGCTGTGTGACTTTAGTATAGATATAGGAAAAAACATAAACAATTCACTGGATGCCAAATCTCTTTTAGGCATTATGGCTCTTGGCTTAAATACTCGCTTAAAGCTTTTCTATAATGGGGAAAACATTCTGCTTGAAAACTTTATCCGCAGCCATCAGGTCTGCAGCTCTGCACTTTCCTGATTCCTTTCGCATCGCTTGTTTTTTTTCTGTCTGAGTGATAGGATGAACCTTATTATATATAGAAGGAACACACGATACTCATGATATTAAAAGACAGCGATTTTATAAAGAAAGACCAAAGAGAGCTTTTTAACATTTCAAACGGGGCCGTCCCTTATATTTCCTATAAGTGCTTCGATGAGCTCTCTTTTATAAAGAATGCTTTTACTCTGCGCAAGGGAGCCGATGGTTCCCCGATTTATATGTTTCCGGCACATGCTCCTTCTGTGGACTGTGCCCGAAGCTTTTCTGCCCAGCTTGCCAAGGAGCTTGGCACAGATCTTTTCCATCGGGTTTTTGCCCAGCAGAAGCATACTGCAAATGTTCATTTGGTAAACAAATCTGACATCGGACATTCCTTTGAGGAAAGCCCAATTCGAAACACAGATGCTCTGATCACCAATATTCCCGGGACGCATCTTTGCATCAGCGTTGCAGACTGCATTCCGCTTTGCTTTGTTGATCCGGTAAAAAAGGCAATTGGTGTTGCCCACTCCGGCCGGAGGGGAACACAGCTTAAAATAGGAAGAAATGTCGTTGACAAAATGCACTCTTCCTTTGGCTCTGATCCGAAAGACATCCTTGCCACCATAGGTCCCGGCATCTGTCAGGATTGCTATGAGGTGGGTCCGGAAATACTGGAAGAATTTAAAGTTGATTTTGGTGCAGATGCCTGCAAACTTTTATTTCTGAAAAAAAACGAACACTACTATCTTGATCTTTTACTGGCCAACAAAATGCTCCTGCTTGATGCAGGTCTGCAGGAAAAAAATATTGTTGTCAGCAATATCTGCAATCGCTGCAACAGCGACAAATTTTATTCCTTCCGGGCAGATGGAAAGATTATAAATCAAATCCACGCATCTCTCCTTTTAACTTAAAAGTTTCAACAAAAAAGGACATGTGAGAGGCTATCACCTTTCACATGTCCCTTTTTATAATTCTCTGTTTTTTACTCCTCAGAAGCCTCTGCATATTTTGCAGAAATCTCGTCGATCGTACCGTCTTCCTTCATCTCTTTGATAGAAGCATTGATCTTGTCCAAAAGCTCTGTATTTCCCTTTGCAACTGCGATTGCATATTCCTCAGATGAGAAAGCATCATCATCCTCAACAATCTTCAGTCCCTCGTTTTCCTTGATGTACTGATTTGCGGTAGCCGCATCAATTACAACTACATCACACTTTCCGTTCTCCAGCTCCAGAATAGCCTCTGTTCCCTTTTTGAAGGCCTCATAGTCATATCCCAGTTCATCAACAGCTGTCTGACCGGTGTACCCTTGAATAACTGCAATGGTCTTTCCTTCCATATCAGAAGCCTTTGTGATGTCTGTGTTATCTTCCTTTACGATCATAACCTGCTTTGCTACATAGTAGGTATCTGAGAAATCAACTTCCTCTGCACGCTCTTCTGTAACAGTCATACCTGCGATAACCGCATCTACCTGTCCGTTCTTCAGAGCAACTGTAAGGGAATCAAACTCCATGTTGTTGATCTTGACTTCAGCATTATTTTCTTCTGCTATCTTGGAAATAATTTCCATATCAATTCCGCGGTATCCATCTACGGAATCCTCTGCAGATGAGGAAGCCGGCTCCTCAAATGGCGGGAACTCTGCGTTCGTTCCGATGTTCCATACTTCTGCTTCTGATGATGCAGATGTGGATGAAGCTGCTGATGCGGAAGCTGTACTGCTTGATGAAGAGGAAGATCCGCATGCTGCCAGCATACTTCCTGCCATCATTGCTGTAATTCCTACTGTTACTGCTTTTACCAAACTCTTTTTCATTTTTTTCTCCTCTTTATAAATAAATTTTTATAATACCTTACTCAAAAACTGACGTGTTCTTTCATTGCGCGGATGTTCAAAAACCTCTTTCGGATCCCCGCTCTCCGTCACAATTCCTTCATCGATAAACAAAAGCCTTGTTCCGACTTCTCTGGCAAATCCCATTTCATGCGTAACCACAACCATGGTCATTCCTTCCTCTGCCAGCTTTTTCATTACGTCAAGAACCTCTCCGACCATTTCCGGATCGAGAGCAGATGTCGGCTCATCAAAAAGCAGGATTTCCGGATCCATAGCCAAGGCCCTTGCAATTGCCACACGCTGCTTTTGACCTCCGGACAATTGAGAAGGATATGCCGGAGCCTTGTCCTCCAGACCAACGACCCTCAAAAGTTCCATTGCCCTTTTCTGGGCTTCTTCCTCCGTCAGCTTTTTCAGCATAACCGGAGCCAGAGTCAGATTTTTCAAAACCGTTAAATGGGGGAATAAATTAAAATGCTGAAAAACCATTCCCATTTTCTGACGAATCTGATCTACATTGACACCTTTTTCATTGATTTTTTCTCCATCAATGAAGATTTCTCCCTCACTTGGCTCCTCTAATAAATTCAGGCATCTTAAAAAGGTACTTTTTCCGGAACCGGATGGACCGATTACTACTACAACCTCGCCTTTATCGATATGCTCGTTAATGCCCTTTAATACTTCATGTTTTTTAAAGCTTTTATGAAGATTTTTCACTTCTATCATTGACATATCGCTATCACCTCTGTTCCGACCTTCTTAATCGTCTTTCCAGTACTCCGAGAAGTATTGTAAGAACCTTAATGATTACAAAATAAATCACCGCTGTTCCGATCAGCGGCATGAAAGCAGTATAGGTCTGTGATTTAATAAAATCTCCTGCCTTCTGAATATCTACCAGTCCCACATAACCTACAATTGCGGTTTCCTTAATCAGCGTAATGAACTCATTTCCCAGTGCCGGAAAAATATTTTTCAATGCCTGCGGAATGATAATGCTGATCATTGTCTGTTTTGCAGACAGTCCCAAAGATCTTCCTGCCTCCATCTGCCCTCTGTCAACCGAAAGGATTCCTGCACGGATTACTTCTGATACGTAAGCACCGGAGTTAATTCCGAATGCGATAGCTGCGATGATCCACTTGGGCCACATAACCGTAGCAAACACTACAAAGTAAATGATCATCAGCTGTGTGACACTTGGTGTTCCTCGAATGATATCTGTATAAACCTTACCGATTGCACGCAAAGGCTTTTTCTTTGACAGACCGCACATGGCAATCAAAAGACCTATGATCAGACCGATCACAACTGCCAAAAGAGAAATCTTGATGGTAACGCCAACACCGTCCAGCAGCATCAGGTACCTGTCATCTCTTATAAAGCATTTTTCAAAGCTCTCTGCAATAGATGCGAACCACTCTCCCACTTGTTTCCCCTCTTTCTTTTAAAATAGCTAGACTTCGACCAACATACTACCATAGATAGCCATCAGATGCAAAGCTTATTCATAGATTACTTCCATGGATTCATCGATAAATTTTATGGTTACCCATTTTTTACTATGATACAATTTTGTCGGAATTTATAGTGGTTACTTTATGTTTTAATTCATTTTTAAGGAGAATACTATGACAAATGTAGACATCGATACCAAGTTCGTGACCCTGCTTGGTTCCCCTCTCAGACAATCCTTTGCAGCACTGATGCAAAATACAGGCTATGAAGCTGCTGGATTAAACATGCTCTATTTTTATACCGAAGTTAACAATGAGCACTTAGGCGATGTTATAAACGGTCTTCGCTATATGAATATTGCAGGCTTTGCCCTTACAAAACCAAACAAAGTTGCTGCCCTTCAGTACCTGGATGAGTTAGATCCACTCTGTAAAAAAATGGGTGCCAGCAATACCGTTGTAAAAACTCCGGAAGGAAAATTGATCGGTTACAATACAGACGGAATCGGATTTTTAAGATCCCTGGAAAAAGATGCACATCTGAAAATCGAAGACCATACCTATTTCTGTATCGGAAGCGGCGGTGCCGGCCGTGCTATGTGTTCAGCACTTGCTTATCATGGTGTAAAAAAGATCTACGTTACAGATGTATTTGAAGAAAGCAGCCGTTCTCTTGTAGAGGACATCAATACACATTTTGCACCGGTAGCCGAATTCTGTCCGAAAAATGATTTTTCCAAGATAAAAGAAGCTGATGTTGTTATGAATGCAAGCGGAATCGGAATGGGCTCCCATATTGGAGAAAATCCGCTTCCATTAGAGTACTTCTTCGCAGACAAACTCTATTTCGAAGCATGCTATAACCCAACCAAAACCCAGTTCCTTTTAGATGCAGAGGCAGCTGGTGCTTCTATCTTAAATGGTCTTGGCATGTCCCTTTATCAGGGTGCTGCTCAGATTGAGCTTTGGACCGGACAGGAAGCACCTGTAGATGCAATGCGTCAGCAGCTTCTGGATGTCATTGCTATAAGAGATGCAAAATAAAGCTTTCTATAAGGAGATTTTGTTATGACACCTGTAATCGTAAGAAATGTAAAAATCGGAGAAGGTCTTCCAAAGATCTGTGTGCCCATTGTTGGCAAAACCCGGGAAGAAATTCTGGATGCCGCACAAAAGCTCCTTCCCGTCGGTGCGGATTTAGTCGAATGGAGAGTGGATTGGTATGAGGATGTCTTCCACTACGAAAAAGTAGAGGAAACTGCCAAGCAGCTTCGCAGCGTTCTTGGTGATATGCCTCTTTTATTCACATTTCGTACCTCCAAGGAAGGCGGAGAAGCCTCCATTGAAACTGCTGACTATGTCGCATTAAATCAGAAAATATGTGCCAGTGGCTATGTAGATCTGGTAGATGTAGAAGCCTTTACCGGAGACGATGCTGTCAAAGCCGTTGTAGAAGAAGCCCATAAATATGGTGTAAAAGTGATTGCTTCCAATCACGACTTTGACAAAACTCCGGAAAAATCCGATATTATTTTCCGTCTTCGCAAAATGCAGGAGCTTGGAGCAGACATTCCAAAAATCGCTGTTATGCCACGAAACAAAAAGGATGTGCTCATCCTGCTTTGCGCAACGGAAGAAATGACAGCCTACGCTGATCGCCCCATCATTACCATGTCCATGGCAGGAACCGGTGTTATCAGCCGTATCTGCGGTGAAGTCTTTGGCTCTGCCCTGACCTTTGGCTGTGTAGGAAAAGCATCCGCTCCCGGACAGATGGACGCTCAGACTCTTAGAGAAATGCTCACCGCTCTTCACTCTGCTTTATAAAAACAACGGCTCTCTAGATTTCTTTGAATTTTGTCAGAGCCTTCACGTAAGCTGTTCCGTAAGGGGACAGCTTACTGTTTTTTCGAATAATGTATCCGATTGTAAGAGGATCCTCTTCCTTCAGTTTCACTGACACCAATCCTTGCAAAACAGAATCTTCCTGAGAAAGCATTCCTGATCCAATAGAATATCCATTTAAGACCGCTATCAGCTCCATCGAGGTTGCCCTGTCATCTGATTTAATCAGTTTTTCAAAGGCATAATCTGCCATAGCTTCTTCTGATAAATAAAAATTACTATCATCACTCTGGTCAAATGCAATACAGGGGTATTCCTGCATTTCTTCAATGGAAATCTCCTTTCGATTTGCAAAAGGGTGATCCTTCCATATATATATATAAGTTTCTCTTTTCATCAGTGGTGTAAATTCCAGCTGATACTCCTTTATCAGCTTTCGGATCAGGTCTTCATTTGCTGCCGAAAAAGAAATGACTCCTACCTGACTCTTTAAATCTCTTACATCCTCTAAAACCTTACTTGTCTTTGTTTCATGAATGGAAAAGGTATATTTTCCCAGCTGACTTTCGCCTATCACGCTTGTAAAAGCCTTTATTGCAAAATTATAATGCTGCGTCGATACGGAAAAGCGCTCTCGATCTGCATCATTTGACAGGTATCTTTCTTCCAGTATTTCATACTGGCTCACTGCTTTTTTCGCATAGACAAGAAACTCTCTTCCCTCATCTGTCAGGACAATTCCCTTGTTGCTTCTTTCAAACAGCAAAATGCCAATTTCTTCCTCCAGCTCATGAATACTTGCAGAAAGAGCCGGCTGGGAAATGTAAAGCTTCTTTGCCGCCTCTCGCATAGAGCTAGATGCCGCCACTTCCAAAACATATCTAATCTGGCTTATATTCATTTTTCTTCCTCTGTCTTATGCATTTTCGGTGCAACATGCATCCCGTTTATCGTAACCACAGCCAAAAGTTCTCCCTTTTCATCTGTTATATTAATCTGATAGGTGCAAGCTCTTTTTCCTTCCCTGAGCTGCTTGCTTTCTGCTGTGATCCTCCCCTCCAAAGCCGGCCTCAAAAAGCTTATGCTGCTTACATTCGTTACAGTTTCATGATCCTTATTGAAATTTGCTGCTATCGCAAAGGTAAAATCTGCAAGGGTAAACAAGGCTCCGCCCATTACTGCTCCTCTGGCATTTTTGTGACTTTCATCTGCCATAAAACAACACTTTGCATATCCATCTGCTACATCTAAAATCTCTATCTTACAAGCTTCCATAGCAAAGCTGTCTCCCTTGAAGGTCTCAACTGCTTTTTTTACACTGTATTCCATTTTCTTTCCTTTTCTCTTGATCAATTTTTATAACAAATATGACAAATTTCTTTGACTTCACAGATTATAAAAAAAGCTCTCTCCGTTGTAAATGGAAAGAGCTGAAAAAATCCCTAAAAATGAGGAGTGCCCCGACCTTTCGATCGGGGCGATTATTATGAAAAATACTAAACGCGCTTTACGCGCCGAACTTCTCTTGTTCTGATGTTTCTTAGTATAGGAGCAATATGTGAACAGAATATGAACATTTATTGAA
Organism: bacterium; assembly: GCA_963624695.1. Lineage (GTDB taxonomy): Bacteria > Bacillota > Clostridia > Lachnospirales > Lachnospiraceae > Alectryocaccobium. The sequence continues at coordinate 29,857 of CAVFRH010000002.1, read as the reverse complement.
TTTATATATTTTTTTCGATATTTTTTTCTTTTTTTTGAGAAATCCGACTGTTCAAAGCTTTCTTTCTTTGTTCTTTTTCCCTTTTTTTATATCTTTTTTTGTCTTCTTTCGGCTATTTTGTATAGTTTCATTATTTTCGCCGCACTGAAGGCAGCTTTCTCTTCCTCTCATTTTTCGAAAAACTGACCTGTTTTTATGCAACAAAAAAGGAACTGCTCAGCATCAGTTCCAATTTTAAAAAGAAGGAGATCCGATTTCTCAATCGGAAAAATGAAAAAGAAAATTAAGTTTTTAACAACATCTTCTTGTCTCTCGACGCTTATAAATATACGGTTTAAATATGAGTAAAAGATGTTTTGAATGTAACTATTATATGAACAAACTGTTAATATTCTGCAATACGGTCAGCCAGTTCAATAAAATTCTCTAATTTCAGACTTTCTCCTCTTACTGCCGGATCCAGACCCAGCTCTTTGAAGATCTCCTCCCATTCCTCTCTGCTCTTTGAAAATTCACCGCTATTTCTCAGACAATTGATAAAGGTCTTTCTTCTTTGCGCAAAGGCTGCCTTGATCAACTGAAACAGCAACTTGCTGTCCTTTACCTTTGGTCTTTCTTCTCTCAGACGAAGTGAGATTACTGCACTTGCTACATCCGGCCTTGGCATAAAGCAATTCTGCGGCACATTTGCTGCAAGGTAGGGTTCGGCATAATACTGAACTGCCAGAGAAAGTGCTCCGTAGTTCTTGCTCCCGGGACCCGCACTCATCCGGTCCGCTACCTCCTTCTGCACCATAACCGTAATGGACTGCAGCGGCACTCCTTTCTCAAAAAGTCCCATTATAATCGGGGTTGTAATGTAATAGGGCAGGTTTGCAACCACCTTGATCGGTCTTCCCTGATTCTTTTCATTTACCAATTTCTGGATATCCAGCTTTAAAATGTCTTCGTTTATTACAGTAACATTGTCATATTCTGCAAGCGTTTCTTCTAATATAGGAAGCAGGCTTTTGTCTATTTCCACTGAAATCACTTCTCTTGCATGATAGGCAAGATACTGGGTCAGTGTTCCGATTCCTGGACCGATCTCCAGAACAAAATCTTCCTCTCCCAGCTGTGCTGCTGCTACAATCTTATCTAAGACATGTCCGTCAATCAAAAAATTCTGTCCAAATCTTTTTTGAAACTTGAAATCATATTTCTGCAGGATTTCGATTGTATTTTTCGTCTCCTGCAATCTCGGAATGGGCTTTGTCATTCTGTAATTGTCTCCGCTATCAAATTTTGTATTTTGTCCTGCTCGATTTCCATCGAAAAAGCAAGTTCTGCATAAAGTGCCTTTTCTGCCTGTTTAAAATACCGCTCATCCGTTGAGGTTATTTTCTTTCCCTGCACCAGTCTGGCCTGACCTCTGTGATAAAGGTTTTTGATTACCCCCACCAGGTCTCTTGGGTCATTGGTTAAAAAGGCCTTTTTATACTGCTGCTCACGCAACTTGTCATTTGGGACCCATATGGCATCAATCTGAGGTATCTCCTGTATGAATTGCTCCGCATCTGACTTTGTCATGACCGGGCGAAGTCGGCTCTTGTCCGCATCTACCGTTACATACAGCTTTGCTTTTTTATCTCCCACCGGAAGAAGAACATAGTATTCTTTTTCTCCGTTCCCGGTAAGATTCATCACCGTAATTTCTTCAATTCGGCAGATTCCAGTATTGGGCTTTACTACATATTCACCGACTTTATACATTTTTTACCTCCCGTTGATTTTTTCTTCACCATCCCATGTTATCTTAATGAGTTTAGTATAGCACTTTTTCGTGATGATTGTAAGTTTTAGACAGAAAAATTCTGTTGACATCAGAGGATGTTGTGACGATAATAAAGGTTAGGACTGGGATAGCCTGTATCCCTCTCTTTTGTAAGGATGGAAATTCTGACAGTAAATTAGCTAAATTCATAGGAGGAAGAAAATGGCAAAGGCAAAATTTATTACTGCTAAGGAAGCAGCTGCTCTTATCAAAGATGGCGACACCGTTATGGTCGGCGGCTTTATGACAAACGGAACCCCAAAAACAATCGTCAATGAAGTAACTGCAAAAGATCTGACTGTTGTCTGCAATGACTGCGGATACGAAAATGATGGAGCAGGTGTTCTTCTCCACAAAGGCCTTATCAAAAGACTTATTGCAACTCACGTTGGTATGAACAAAGAGGTTGCTGCAAAATACAATGCGGGAGAGCTTGATCTGAAGCTTCAGCCACAGGGAACTCTTGCAGAGCAGATTCGTTGCGGCGGTACCGGTATTGCTGCATTCCTTACACCTACCGGTGTTGGAACAATCGTAGCTGATCCTTCTGCAGATACTACACTTCCTGGTGTACAGACAGTAGAGCTGGACGGCAAAGAGTACCTCATGGAAAAGGCTATGCGTGGTGATGTAGCTCTTATCCAGGGCTTCGTAGCTGATGAATCCGGAAATATCCGTTACAAAGGCTCCAGACGTAACTTCAATCCTTTAATGGCTGCTGCCTGCAACATTACAATCGCAGAAGTAGAGAAGATCGTTCCTGCCGGAGAGATCGGACCTGACTATGTTGAAACCCCATACATCTTTGTTGACTATGTTGTATTGAAAGAGGAGGCTTAACGATGGAAAGAAGTGAAATCAAACCTTATATCGCAAAACGTGTAGCAAAAGAGCTTCACGATGGTGACGTTGTAAACCTTGGTATCGGTCTTCCTACTATGGTTCCGGATTATGTTCCAAGCGATATCAAGCTGACTCTGCATTCTGAGAATGGATACATCGGTCTTTGCGCATACGATGATACAAACCCGGATAAAGACTACATTTCAAATGCAGGCGGACAGCCTTCCGGCATTGAGCCTGACGGAATGTATTTTGATTCAGCAACCTCCTTCGGTATCGTTCGTGGACGTCACGTAGATGCTACAATCCTTGGATCTCTTCAGGTTGCTAAAAACGGTGATATCGCAAACTGGATCATTCCAGGAAAGATGGTTCCAGGAATGGGCGGCGCTATGGATCTTCTTGTTGGTGCTAAGAACGTTATCGTTGCTATGGAGCATACACAGAAGGGAAATCCAAAGATCCTGAATGAGTGTACACTTCCTCTTACTGCAAAAGCTGCAGTAAACCTGATCATTACCGAGATGGCAGTTATCAAAGTTACACCGGAAGGACTTGTTCTGAAAGAGTACAATCCTGAGTTCACAGTTGATGAGATTATCGCAGCTACAGAAGCTCCTCTTATCATTGCTGATGATCTTAAGCCTATTGAATAATATAGCTTTTCATAGTTAAATTCTTTAGCCGCATTCGAAAAGGATGCGGCTATTTTTCTGGGAAAATCCTCTCTTTTGTGCTATCTTTAAGATATACAGATATATTCCTTTTTTTCAACAGAATGGAGGCTCATTATGAAGGTTACATTTATTGGCGCTGCTCATGAAGTCACCGGAAGCTGCACTCTTTTGGAGCTGCGCGGAAAATATTATCTCATTGACTGTGGCATGGAACAGGGAATTGACGTTTTTGAAAACGAACCCCTTCCGATAAATCCTTCTCAAATTGAAGCGGTCTTCCTAACTCACGCACATATTGATCACTCCGGTATGCTGCCAAAGCTCTGTAAGGACGGATTTGCCGGCAGCATTTTTGCCACTGAGGCTACTTGTGATCTTTGTGACATCATGTTAAGGGACTGCGCTCATATCCAGGAATCCGATGCAAAATGGATGAATCGTAAAGCCCAAAGAGCCGGTCGTTCCCTCGTTGAACCAATCTATGACCTTAACGATGCCCTTGCTGCCATTCAGCTTTTAAGGCGTTGTCGCTATAACTCTTTGATCGAGGCCGGTGAAGGACTCACCGTCCGCTTTACGGATATCGGTCACCTACTTGGCTCAGCCTGCATTGAACTCTGGCTGGAAGAGGATGGAATCGAACGGAAAATTGTTTTCAGTGGTGATGTGGGTAACACCGATCAGCCGATACTCAACAATCCGAAATCCGTAGCTAAAACCGATTACCTCGTTCTGGAATCCACCTACGGAAACCGCCTTCATCAGGGTGGTCGGCCAAATCTTGCCGAGGATCTGGCAAAGCTCCTTCAAAAGGCCTTTGACCGGGGCGGAAATGTTGTCATTCCTGCCTTTGCGGTAGGCAGAACTCAGGAGCTGCTCTATGCACTTCGCGAAATCAATGAAAGACACCTGGTCCAAGGGCATGACAACTTTCCCATCTACGTGGATAGTCCTTTGGCAATCGAAGCGACAAACATTTTTATCCAATGTGACCGTTCCTGTTTTGATCCGGAAACCCTCGCCCTTATAAATGAAGGAAAAAATCCTCTGTGGTCTGACAATCTTCGGCTTTCTGTAAGCTCCGAAGATTCCATTGCCATAAATTTAGATCCAACTCCCAAGCTGATTCTTTCGGCCAGCGGCATGTGTGAAGCCGGACGTATCCGCCATCACTTAAAGCACAATCTCTGGGACTGGCGAAACATCATTGTGTTTGCTGGTTATCAGGCAAATGGTTCTTTAGGCCGTACACTTTTAGATGGCGCAACAAAAGTAAAGCTTTTTGGCGAAGAGATTGCTGTAAAAGCAGAAATTGTATCCCTGCAGGGTACCAGCGGACATGCAGATCGAAACGGTCTCCTGACCTGGCTGCAATCCTTCCAGGAAAAGCCCTCTATGATTTTTATCAACCATGGAGATGAAGCCTCCTGTGAATCCTTTCAGGCACTTCTGACCCAGACCTATGACTATCATGCTGAGGCTCCCTTCAGCGGAACCCAATACGACCTCATTAGCGGAAACTGTACCATTCGTACTCAGGGAAAACGGGTCGCACAAAGCGGAAATCTGAAGGCCCGCACTGCATACAATGACATGGTAACTGCTGCTCAGCAGCTTCTGGAACTGACAAAGTCCTATAAAGGACATCCAAACAAAGATATACGGCAGCTGACCGCTCACATTCAGGCTCTTACTGAAAAATGGAAAGAAAAATAAGACAGATATAGGAAGATATAGGAGATGACTATGTCCGATACAACGCAATACAAGTGCCCCTCTTGTGGGGGCACCTTGAATTTTAATCCGGAAACGGGCAATCTGCTTTGCCCTTTTTGCGAAAATGAATATACACTGGAGGCCGCAAAGGCTTTTCAGAAATCCGAAGACTCCAATCAAAATGAAAGCTTTGACTGGAGCCGATACAAAACCTCCTCTGAAAAAGCCGGCGAATACATGGAAGACATGAATGTCTATGTCTGCCAGTCCTGCGGTGCCGCTATTGAAGCTGACAAAAATACTGCTGCCCTTGCCTGCCCCTACTGCGGAAGCAATGTAATTCTGGATTTGAAACTGGAGGGCAGCTTAAAGCCAAATGCCATTATTCCATTTAAGATTACACCAAAAGCACTTCCGTCTGCGATAAAGGCCTTTTATAAAGGGAAATTTCTTTTGCCGAGGGGATTCTTTTCTGAAAATCAACTGGGAAAAATTCAGGGAATCTATGTACCCTTCTGGCTTTATGACTGCCACATTGACGGGGAGATCATGCTAAATGCCACCAGGGTCAGACATTTCCGTCAGGGTCCCTATGACTGTACAGAGACCTCCTATTTTCTGCTTGACAGAGAAGGTGAAATGTCCTTTTCAAAAATTCCTGTAGATGCCAGCGTCCGCATGGATAACGACCTTATGGATTCCATTGAACCCTTTGACTATTCTGGTCTGGTTCCTTTTGATAAAACCTATCTTTCCGGTTATCTTGCGGAACGTTTTGACACAGATCCGGATACCGAAAGGCAAAGGGCAGATCTTCGCATGAAGCACACTGCTGCTGATGCTTTTCAACGCACAGCCGGACCCGGATACACCACAGTTACCATCAAATCCAATGGCATGAAGGTAGATAAGGCCTCTGTAAAGTACGTTCTTCTGCCTGTTTATCTTTTAAACTGTAAATACAAGGATAAATCCTACCGATATGCAGTAAATGGACAAACCGGCAAGGTTGTAGGAGAGCTTCCCATCAGCAATCTTCGCCGACTGGCCTGGTTTGGCGGCATCGCAGTACTTGTATTTGTCCTTTTATTCTGGCTTTTATCATTGTTGTAATAGGGAGGATCACTTTGAAAAAATTTTTTACAGGGCTGATGGCCCTTCTTACATTCCTTCTTTTCAGTATTTCTTCTTTCGCATCCACCCTGCCGGATTGGTACCCGCAAGGAGATGTGTCTGATTTTGAAGACTTCCACAACAGCTCTGCTGCAAGGGTTGTAGATGATGCAGGCATTTTTTCTGCAGAAGAAGAGGCTTCCCTGACGGAAAGTATCGAGGCCTTGATCAAAAAAAGCGGCTTTGATTTTGTAATTTATACAAGTAATGATTCCTATGGCTTTTCCCATCAGACACTGGCTGCAGATTTTTACCAGTTTAACGGCTACGGTCTTGGAGATGATTACAGTGGATCCGTACTTATGATCTGCATGGAAAGCGGAAACCGTGGCTGGTATACCGCCGCAAGAGGGTCTGCCAGATCCTATTATGATTACGATAATATAAACATCCTGGATGATTCCATTGAAGGCGATATGATTGATGGAGAATATTTTCTTGCCATGAAGACCTATATTTCTCTGATCGGACAGCTTTATTCCACCGGTAGACTTCCTTCCATCGACCTTACCCACAGACTGATTATAGCCGGAGTTGTCGCTGTCATTGTCGGCCTCATTGTTGTTTTTGTTCTCAGTTCCGGTATGAAAAAGGTCAAAATTGCAGTAAATGCTGACAGTTATTTTGTCCCGGGAAGCATGAAGCTTCGCAGATCAACCGACCACTTTCTTCACTCCCATGTCACAAGGATAAGACGAGATCAGGGTCGAGGAAACGGCGGCGGAGGTCATGGAGGTTCCAGCCATTCCGGTGGTTTTTCCTCTTCCGGTGGTGCTTCCTTTTCCGGCGGCGGCAGACATTTTTAGGAATATTACTTTTCTAAAAAAAGCTTTTGCGCTATAATGAAGGATACATTTGGACTTGATTTCTTTTAAAGGAGACGTTATGGCTTTGCATATTTCCACTAAAACAGATGGTGATACTCTGTTTTTAATATTAAATGGTAAAATTGACTCCGGTAATGCACCGGATGTTGAAAACGATATCAATCGACTGCTTGAAGAACGTCCATCCAAGCAGCTGGTGCTCGATGCGAAAGATCTATCCTATATTTCCAGTGCCGGTCTTCGAATTATCCTTCGTCTGCGCAAAAGCTTTCCGGATATAAAAATTATTGACGTAAACTCAGAGGTCTATGAAATCTTTGATATGACCGGATTTACGGAAATGGTAAAAATCGAAAAAGCCTACCGTCAGATCTCAGTAGAGGGATGTGAACTGATCGGCTCCGGAACCAATGGCAATGTCTACCGCATCAATGAAGATACCATCATTAAGGTTTACAAGCATGCCGAAAGTCTTCCGGACATTTTAAAAGAAAGGGAGCTCGCAAGAAAAGCCTTTGTAAAGGGAATTCCTACCGCTATTCCCTATGATGTCGTAAAGGTCGGAAAGAGCTATGGCTCTGTATTTGAGCTTTTAAATGCCAACTCCTTTTCCCAATTGATTGCAAAGGAGCCGGAACGCCTGGACTATTATGTACAGCTTTATGTTGATCTTTTAAAGAAAATCCATCAGGCCGAGTTTAAGCCTGATGAACTGCCGGATATGAAAGAACAATTTTTAACTTGGACTGATATGATAAAGGATTGCCTGCCAAATGATCTCTGGCTTAAATTAAAATCCATGATCGAAGCAATTCCAAGGGACAATCACATGCTCCATGCCGATTATCATACCAAAAATGTCATGATGCAGGATGGTGAAACCCTTCTCATTGACATGGACACCATTTGCGTGGGACATCCGATCTTTGAATTTGCAGCCATGTTTCTTACTTATATTGGCTTTGACGAGTCCACTCCTGACAACACACTGGTCTTTCTTGGATACCCCAGACAGACCGCAAGGGATCTTTGGGATAAAACCCTGCCCCTTTACTTTAATACAAATGATAAAGTCCGTCTTCAGGAACTGGAAACAAAGGCTATGATCCTTGGATACACCCGGCTCCTTCGTCGTACACTTGAAAAAAAAGGAGTGGATATTGAGAGCTATGAGCACCGCAAAGAGCGCTGTATCCGCCATTTAATAGAGGAAATCCCGAAGGTAGATTCCCTCGTCTTTTGAATTTAAAAGCAGAAAAATGCAGCAGGATTTCTCCCGCTGCATTTCTTTTTTATACCAAAGTATGCAAGGAAAGCTGCCGGTAGCAGGTTTTCTGCATTTTTATTATTTTTTAAGTGCAATTGCTTTCTTTGCTTTTTCTACAATACCGGCTGGTGAAAGTCCGTATGCTTCCAAAACAAGAGGAGCTTTTCCACTGCGTCCGAATTTATCTTCTACACCATGTCTGATAACCGGAATCGGTGCATTTTCGGAACAGAAGGCTGCAACAGCTTCTCCAAGACCTCCGTAAATGTTGTGTTCCTCAGAAACAACAATTGCTCCGGTCTCTTTTGCAGCTTTTGCTACGATTTCCTCATCCAGAGGTTTGATGGTATGCATGTCGATGACTCTTGCAGAAATTCCTTCCTCAGCCAGCATTTCTGCTGCCTTCAGTGCCATCTGTACGATCATACCGTTGGCAATTAAAGTAACATCGGATCCATCTTTTAACTGAGCACCTTTTCCCAGCTCGAATTTGTATCCCGGAATGGAATCTGTAACAGTCTCAACTGCCAGTCTTCCAAGTCTCATATAAGCCGGTCCATCGTAATTGATCAGGGCTTCTACTGCCAGCTTCATCTCATTTCCATCGCATGGACAAAGAACTGTCATTCCCGGAATCGCACGCATAAGTGCAAAGTCTTCAATACACTGATGTGTTGCTCCATCCTCTCCAACAGAAAGTCCGCCGTGGGATCCTACTACCTTTACATTTAATCTTGGATAAGCAATTGAATTTCTTATCTGCTCCCAGCTTCTTCCTGCTGCAAACATTGCAAAGGTGTTTGTGAAAGGCTTGTATCCACAGGTAGCCATTCCAGCTGCTACGTCCTGCATATTTGCCTCTGCAATACCCATATCAAAGAATCTGTCCGGATGTGCTTCCTTGAAGAATTTACTCATTGTTGCTCCTGCAAGATCCGCATCAAAGCATACAACCTCCGGATATTTATCTGCAAGCTCAGCAAGTGCTCTGCCGTATGCCTCTCTTGTAGCGATTTTATCTCCCATTGTATCAACCCTCCAGTTCTTTCAGATGTGCTTCTAATTCAGCTGTGGCCTGTGCCAGCTGCTCATCATTCGGTGCCTTTCCATGCCATCCTGCCTGGTTCTCCATAAAGGAAATACCCTTGCCCTTTACAGTCTTTGCAAGGATAACGGTAAAACGATCTGTGCAGGCTTTTGCTTTTGCGAAAGCATCTTTGATCTGGTCGATATCATGTCCGTCAATCTTGATTACATTTGCTCCAAATGCTTCAAATTTCTTGTCAAGCGGTTCTGTCGGCATAACGTCCTTCGTTGCCCCATCAATCTGAAGGCCGTTTACGTCTATGATTGCACAGAAATTATTCAGCTTAAATTTATTTGCTGCCATCATTGCTTCCCAAACCTGGCCCTCAGCAAGCTCGCCATCGCCAAGAATGGTGTAAACACGGTATGATTTTTTGCTCTGCTTTCCAGCCAGTGCCATACCAACGGCAACAGAAACACCCTGTCCAAGAGAACCGGTTGACATATCTACACCAGGAATGTCCATTACAACGTGTCCGGACATATGGTACTCTAATTTACGATACTCATCCAGTCTTTCTACCGGGTAATATCCTCTGAGTGCAAGCATCGGATATACTGCCGGTGAGCAATGTCCCTTTGACATTACAAAACGGTCACGATCCGGATCTGTTGGATTCTTCGGATCGATGTTCATCTCATCAAAATACAGTGTTGCAAGAACATCCATACAGGATAAAGAACCACCCGGATGACCGGATGCTGCATCATGCACAATCTTTACTGCCAGCATTCTTGCTTTTGTAGCATTCACAGCAATTGTTTTTGTGTCTGTTTTCATAAAAGCATCACCTCACATTTTTTTATCTCCGGTTATTATACAGCATATCCTTAAACAATGCACGACATTCCTAATTTTTATGTGTAAACATTACAAATTTTTTTCCTTTTTTTTCATTTTACTTTACATTTATTCATCCCGGAGTGCTGCCACCGGATCACTTCCTGCAGCTTTTTTTGCAGGATAAAGACCGCTGATCAAATTTAATCCGATTCCCAGAAGCAGGAGCAAAAGTGCCGGTATTATGCCTAGTACTGCAGATACATCTGTCCTTCCTATTACCCCATGTATGATCCAGTTTACCGGTATTAAAAGCAGATTTGCGCCGATTATGCAGATCATTCCGGATGCAAATCCGGTTATAAAGTTCTCAGCATTGAAAATCTGGGAAATATTCCGTTTGGATGCACCGATTGCACGCAGGATTCCGATTTCTTTTCTTCTCTCCAAAACACTGATATGGGTAAGTACCCCGATCATAATGGAAGAGACGATAAGAGAAATGGCCACCAGCGCGATCATAACCGTGCTGACCACATTGATGATCTGCTGTACAGAGCTCATCATAAAGCCTGCAATGTCATTGTAATCCACGGCTCTTTCCGGATAACCGCTCTCTTCCATCCTGGTATTGTAATCTGTAAGGATCGTTTCGATCTGACTCTTTCCATCGAAATCCTTTGGATAGATCTTTATGCTGCTTGGCTTGGACAGGTCGGCATACCCAAGTGTTTCCAGATTGTTTTCATAGGAATCTGTAGACCCGGAAATAAAGGCAGCCAGTGTCTTTTGCAATTCCTGAGCTGACATGCTGACTGAAATTGCATTTGTCAAAGTGTCCTGGTCAATACCAAGTATAGAGGACAGATTCATGGAAGAGCTTAAATTCTGAGCGTACTGCTCTGCCATCTTCCCTATCTGTTCCGATATGGCAGATGTCAAACTGTTCATCAGACTTCCAACTGCCTCCTCCATTGCAGCTGAAACGGACCCCGACATTTCTTCGATCATGTTCTGAATTGCCTCCTGAGCTGCAGATGTATCCATATGATCTACTACGAAACTCATAAGCTTTTCCTGTATTTCTTCCTGACTCAGATACTCTCCAAAGCTGCCCACCAGATTTTCCACGCTTTCGCTTATATTTTCGTTTAGGTAGGATGAAAAATCCTTTGCCAGTCTGCTTCCAAGTTCATTTGCATCAAAAGAGGCAAGATTTGCCAATTCCTGTCTTATCAACTCCGCATAATATTCCGCCAGCTCTTCCTGGGTCATGTCCTCCTGTGGCGTATCCGGAAGCTTTATGTTTGATTGAAATACCTCTTTTAAATAGTCTTCTATGACAGAAAGCGCACGATCTGATTGCAAATAGTTCTTTAATATCTCCAGCAATGCATCTGTATCGATCAGGTTGGATTCGTCTCCATTCAAATATCCATCCAGTATTTCCTGAAACAGTTCCTTTGCATCCTCTGCAGAAACATCGAAGGAAAGTGAACTTATAATCTTTTTCAGATCCTCCTCTGAAAAAGATATGTTTTCTCCAAGGCTGCTCAAATCAAAGGCCTCCGACAAGTCCAGATCGGACAGATCTATGCCCGACAGGTCAAATCCGGAAATGTCCAGTCCAGACAGCAAACCTGAATTTTCGCCATCCTCCTGTGTTGAAAATGCATCTTTCAACGCTGACTCGTCAAATTGAAAGAGGTCTCCAAGATTCATGTCCTCTGTGTCCTTATTTTCTCCAAAGGCAACTCCGGTAAAGACATTTATATCCGGATTTTTCAGCTGTTCCTTTACAATGTCGCTGTTTGCTGCATCCTCCATGATTGCAGACACCAGCTCACTGCTGTAATAAATTCCACTGCTTAATACCCCTTCTTCACTGTCTGCCTTTTCCTGCACAACTCCTGCTATTTTCAGATCTCTGCTTTTTTCCAGTACCTCATTTAAATATTCTTCATCATCCGACCGGTCGATCCAGACATTATTATCCTGATCATAGCTGTACAGTTCTCCTGCATTTGTCACCTTAAAGGAAACATTTAAAAAATCCTCATATTGGAAGATTCCCATGTCATCTACCTGACTTACGGACTCTCCGGAAATCAAAGTAGTTACCAGATTATCCAGCTCTGAATTATCTCTCAGACCGCAGGCATAAAGCACTCCGTCTGTAACTCGACCCTCTTTGTCCAGAACCAGCACGGCTTCATTTTCATTTTGCGGCCAATGTCCAGCCTTCAGATCGTAATCCGCCTCATATAAGAAGCTGTTTTGCGGAAGCTGATAGAAGGAAACGATTCCAAGCATCTCGGCAGAATCAAAGCTCATACCAAATTCATCCAGGCTTTGGTCCGGATGAACCTGTCTTGTCCCTTCCGTATCTTGCCGATAGATTCTTGGTATTACCTCATAGCTGTATTCTATGGCTGCAGTATACTCTTTTATGTCGCTCTCACCACTTTCTAGAAACTCCATCAAATGCTCCAGGTCGTTGCTGGTCAGCCCGCCCGCATAGCTGTGCAAAATCTGATTTACTTTTACCGTTCCGCTATCTTCTGCTTTTTCATTTTCCATTTCGCTGTACATAGTCATATAGCTGGAATAATCTATGCCGCTTTCACTGACCGTAATGGGATATTTTAATACCGTGCTTTCTTCAACATACTGAATATAGCTGTTTACTCCGTTCGTTAAAGCCAGCACGACCGCAATTCCAATCAAGCCAATGGAACCGGCAATAGAAACCAAGGCGCTTCTTTTCTTTTTCGTTCGAAGATTCTGAAAGCTCAGCGAAAGAGCCGTGAGAAAATTCATACCGGCTTTTCTTCCGCCTGCCTTGTCTTTCGGCTGATCTGTCCGAATTGGTTCAAATGGATCGGTATCCCTATGAATCTTTCCATCCTTTATGCTTACAATGCGATCTGAATATTCCTCCGCCAGATCTGCATTGTGCGTTACCATAACTACCAAGTGTTCCTTCGACACCTCTTTTAAAATGTTCATGATCTGGACACTTGTCTCAGAATCCAAAGCTCCGGTAGGTTCATCTGCCAGTATAACCCTTGGATCATTAATCAGGGCCCTTGCAATTGCAACTCTCTGCATCTGTCCACCGGAAAGCTGTGCCGGTCTTTTATGAATGTGCTTGCCCAGCCCTACCTGCTCTAAAGCTTCTTTTGCCCGCCTTCTTCTTTCGAATTTTGAAACCCCCGATATGGTCAGAGCCAGTTCCACATTTGCCAGAATACTCTGATGAGATATCAGATTATAGCTTTGAAAAATAAATCCAATGGTATTGTTTCGATAGGTATCCCAGTCTCTGTCCTTAAATTTTCTCGTAGATACTCCGTCTACTACAAGGTCTCCGCTGTCATAGCGGTCCAGTCCGCCCAATATATTCAGCAGAGTTGTTTTTCCGGAGCCGCTGGGTCCCAAAATCGATACCAGCTCATGCTCTCTAAAACAAAGAGATACACCATCCAGGGCCTGCTGAGTCAGATTTCCGGTTTTGTATTGCTTTCTTATGTCACGTAATTCTATCAATTCTGCACCTCTCCTGTAATGGAATTTTTAAAAGGCCAGCCCCATAAAGGCTGACCCTGTTTATCTTAGTTGTAAATATGTACGGTTGTTCCTCTTGGAATCTCTGTCCAGATCCAGTATGCATTGTCTACATAAAGTCTTACACAGCCTGCAGAAGCCGCTGCATCCATCGTAGGATCCAGAATTTTGTTTGGTGCATCGTCCCAGTAGTAAATCTGGCTATGGAAATAATAAAATCCATCAATCTGTGTTGCCCACCAGGATTTATGTCCGGCTCCGAACCAGTAGAATCTTCCCTTAATCTGGAAAGTTCCGGTAGGTGTCGGAGTAGACGGCTTTCCTACGACACAAGGCCAGTATTTCACCTCTGTCCAGTCTCCCTGGCTTCCCTGATAGATTGCCACTCTGTGAAGTCCTCTGTTTACGAGAATCAGATACTGAGTCGGACTGGAAAAGTTCTGAGCCAGGTCAAACATTGCCTGGTTGCTGTTTGGACTTCTCATCTTCAGCTCATAGCTGATAGATCCTGCAAAGTTGCTGCCACTGCTGTTTGTAGCATAGCAGTGTGTAACGTACGTTCCTCCGTGCTTATGCTTGTCGCTGCTTATATCTGCATACCACGCATTTCCGCTTTTTGTTCCGCTGTACCACACCAGATCGTCCTGCTCACCTTTACTTGACCAGGTTGGGAATACAACCTTTGTCACATTTTCTCCCGGATTTACGATCCATATACGCTTCGTATAGGTTCCGGTCGATTCTGTGTACATATATCTGTCTGCTGTAATGGAGGTATCGGCCACCTTTACGCACTCCGTTACTCCATTGCTTCCATTTACATATGCATGTACATTGTAAGTTCCAAAAGTCCAGCCGTGGTTTGCTACATCAACATCTATGTAATAGCTGTCACCGGATTTCTTTGCACTGTACCACTTCATCTTGCTCTGGTCATTTCCAGGCCATACCGGAATGCTGACAGAATCTACTCCGGAAACAGAGCTTACACCCGTTAAGGTTACTCTGAAGGTTCCCTTATTGCCATCTACATTGCTGATAAGTAATTCCTGTGCACTGATTGCACTGATTTCAAAACTGCTGCTTTCTTTGAAGGTATTTCCGCTGTAAATATGTACCTCGTATTTTCCGGAGCTTTTGTGATTGGAAATCGGCACAACTGCTACTGCACCGTTTCCGTCCTGCTTCAGATCATACCATTTCAGGTCGTCCTGGCCGTTTGCATCACTCCAGACTGCTGCCTTGAGCTTATCTCCTGCCTTGCTTCCGATGTATTCGATTCGTGCATTTTTTTCATCTGCATCTACGGATACCGAGAGGCCTTCCTCTAATGCAAACTCAGCATTGCACATCCCTGCAAAGCTGCTGATATTGTTTCCATCGGTAATATAGCAATGTATATTGTAGCTTCCGTCCTCATACTTGTGCTGCCCTGCAGTCACATTTGCAACATAGCTGTCTCCATCCTTTACAGCCGTCTGCCAGGTAAGATCATTTTGGCCATCTGCTTCTCCCCATACGGCTAGCTGTACCTTTTCTACGCCTGCAGGAACCTGCAGATTGGAAATCCGTACGGTAAATGTGCCCTTTTGGGGATTCAGATTTTCCACGCTTAACTGTGCACTTGGAGTGCTGAGCTCTACGCTTCCGGTTTTAAAGATTTTAGAAGAACCATTGATTTCCTGATAGCAGTGAACATTGTATTTTCCTGTATTTTTATGTCCCTTCACCGGAATATCCGCGGTCCATTCTCCATCTTCATTTTTACTTCCCTGTACCCAGACCAGATCGTCCTGATCATTTGCATCACTCCAGGTCGGGAAAACAACCTTTGTCGCATCCGAGCGAATTCCGATTGCTTTGGCATGAATTGTCTTTTCATCTTCACTTAGGGTAAGTTCAAGACTTTCCTTGTAGGAAACTTTTGTGCTGGCAGATCCTGCAAAACTGCTGATTCCGTTTTTCTCCACAATGTAGCAATGAACAATGTAGTTTCCTGTCTCGTATTTATGCCGGCCTGCATTTACAGTAACCGTATAATCCTCTCCATCCTTTACGGCTGTATACCAGACCAGATCATTCTGGCCATTTACTTCACTCCAAACCGGAACCTGGATTTTTTCTACTGCATCCGGCAGGTTAATGTCACTGATGCGTACGGTAAAGCTTCCCTTTTCATTGTCTGTATTTTCGCAGGTAACTGTTGCCTGCGGCTTTGCAAGTTCTACGGATGTCATCTGAAAGAAACTACTCTTTCCATTTACGGTCTGATAGCAATGAATCTGATAGCTTCCCAGATTTTTATGCTTTTTCAACGAAACTTCTGCCTTCCAGACACCATTTCCGCTCTTTTCAGCACTCACCCATTCCAAATCATCCTGGTCGTTTTCCTCACTCCAGGTTGGAAACTGAACCTTTGTGGCCTTCGGATCGATTCCGCTTGCCGTTATGGTAATGGTACTTCTGTCTTCACTAATCTGTGCTTCAAGCTTTTCCTCCGGCTTTGGAACCGTAAAGCTCACCTGTGCAAGGTAGGTAAGTCCCGTATCGCTTTTCAAATAAGCGTGTGCAACATAAGTGCCATATCCTGCGTAATCTTCTATATTGATGGTTTTTCGAAAGCTTCCGTCCTCCTGCCTTTGTGCACTTTCCCAACGAAGATCATCCTGTCCGTTTTCCTCACTCCAGGTTGGAAATTGGATCTGTGCATTTTCTGCAGCTCCCTTATAGCTTAAAATAAGCTCTACGCTCTTTCCGTCCTCTGCTACAACAGCACTTAAACTCGGTGTCTCACTTTCTTCTGAAGCCTCTTCCTCCTTTGCAGCTTCTTCTTCCACCTCACTGATTTCCACAAAGCTTTCTTCGATATTTTCCTCTGCATTTTCTTCCGTTTCATCGAAGGAAGAGCTGGTGCTCTCCGTCTCTTCCTGTTCTGACTTGGAAGACTGGGAAACTGCCACACTGTCTGCCTCCTGATCTGCCATAACCGACATAACAGACATTGGCGATACTGCCATTACAGCAGATAAAATCAAAGCGAACCATTTCTTTTTCATTTCTTTTTCCTCCGATTGGTATTTCTTTATTTCCCCGAAAACAAATGCCTTTTTTAATAACTTGCTTTTCGCAGACGATCTCCAAACATGTTATTCACCAGATCTACACAGTACTGATAGGAAAACTCCGTTGCATACTCCCCTGCATTGTTGCTGCAGTCTGCCAACTCCTGAGAATAGTCCCGTAAAAGGTAGGTTGTATAAGTAGAAGCCTTTTGCGTTACAATGGGAATTGCTCCGAAATCATCTACATGGACATTTCCGTTGTTGTCCTTTCGGATCGTAACGTCTGCAATCGCACCTACCAGAGAATATGCGTAATCCTGATTGGATACAAAATTTCCAATGGAATAGTAGACAATCATTTGATTTCCGTCACAGTTTGTATAGCTTTCCAAAGGCTCCAGACAATGCGGATGGGTTCCGATTACCAGATCCACTCCCCAATCTGCAAAATACTGCATCCATTGGGTCTGAAATTCATCCGGTGCTGACTGATACTCCGTTCCCCAATGCGGACATACCACTACATAATCTGCCATTGACCTGGCTGCCTGGATGTCTGCATATACCTGATCTGCCTCCAGGAGATTTAAAGACCAGTCTGCTCCATAATATTCACCGGAGCCTGCATTGGAACCATAGGTATAATTTAAAACTGCCACACTGAAATTATCTTTTGTATAAACATAAATATTGTCGGAGGCTTCCTGTGAATCATATGCTCCAATTGTAGTAATCTGAGGATAATTCGTATGCCAATAATTCAAACAACTATTCAGCGGATCTCTTCCCTTATCCAGTGTATGATTCGTTGCCATGCATACTACATTAAAGCCTGCATTTGCGATGGCATCCTGTACCTGATGCGGTGAATTAAAAGAAGGATATCCGGAAATTTCGTATTCCTCTCCACCGCAGGTTGTTTCCTGATTTACAATACGAATGTCATATTCCTGCAACTGGGAAGAAACATTCTGAAAGAGACAATTAAAATCATATCCGGATCCTGTATTGCAGCTGTCATTGATTGCCGAGCTAATCAACACATCTCCCACCATACAAAGCTTTATGGTAGTGCCGGATCCATCATCTATCAGAGCCTGCGCTTCTGCCTCTGCCTGAGCCTGTGCTTCTGCTTCCGCCTGAGCCTGCGCTTCTGCCTCCGCCTGAGCCTGCGCTTCTGCCTCCGCTTGGGCTTGATCTTCTGCCTGGTTCTTCGCTTTCGCTTCTTCCAGCTTCTGTAACTGAATCTCTGCCTGTTCTTGAAGCTCCTGGCTTTTTTGTACTGTCTGATGGCTTAGAAAGACATTTACGCCAACGATTACAATAAAAACAAGCAAAGCAACTGCGGTTACTCCCAAGGCAATCAGTTCTTTTCTCCGAGAATTTCTTTTTGCAGTATGGTCACTGAATCCTCTTCCAAAATTCCCCTGAAAATTTATTCTCTCTTTAACTTCCTCGTCCTCTTCAAAGGATTCCATTCCTTTCGAGTTTTCTTGTACTTTTTTTTCTGCTTCTTTTTCATCCCCATCGAAAAAAGATCCCATTTTCATTCCTCATTATTCCGTATTTTTTACAAACCAATGCCATTATGTTAATTCATTTTTATGGATAATTCAAGAATTCAGCCTCCTAAAATTTCTTTTTCTAACCCTTGTATTTCTTATTCTTCATAACGTATAATTGAAACAGGTTTTTGAGATGCACAAGCTCTTACAATCTTGCTGTTAAGGAGAATTTTATATGAAGAAATATGTATTTGGAGTTGACGTTGGCGGAACAACTGTAAAGATCGGACTTCTTACATCAGATGGTTCCATGCTGGAGCACTGGCAGATTCCTACTGTTACGGAAAATGGCGGCTGCCGGATCCTTCCCGATATCAGCGATGCCATACTTCACAAGATAAATGAACGAAAACTCGAAAAGGAAGACATTATCGGAATCGGTCTTGGTGTTCCTGGTCCGGTTTTCGATGATGGCACCATACACAAAGCTGCAAATTTAGGATGGGGTGTCTTTAATGTAAAAGAAACATTAAGCGATCTGACTGGTCTTCCGGTTGCTGTAGGAAACGATGCAAATGTTGCTGCCCTTGGTGAAATGTGGCGTGGCGGCGGCGTCGGTTATAAAAATGTGGTTATCATTACACTGGGAACCGGTGTTGGCGGCGGACTTATTTTAGATGGGAAAATTCTGAATGGTACACACGGATCTGCCGGAGAACTTGGACATATTCCTGTTGTCGATCCGGAAAATGAGCCGGAAGCCTGCGGCTGCGGAAAACACGGCTGTCTGGAACAGTATGCTTCTGCCGAAGGTGTCCTGCGCCTGACAAGACGCTACCTTACAAGCCATCCGGAGATTGACAGTCCCCTGCGCAGTGCTCAGCGTCTTTCCTCAAAAGTGCTTTATGAAGCTGTCCGTGATCAGGATCCGGCTGCTCTTGCCATTACAGATCAGCTTTACCGCTATCTTGGAAAGGCACTTTCCATGGTAGGTGTTGTTCTTGATCCGGAATGCATTCTGATTGGTGGTGGACTTAGCAATGCCGGACAGGTTCTCTTAGATGGCATCACCAAATATTACCATCAATATGCTTTTCCGGCTGTAGACCCTGCTGTCGTTCATCTTGCCTCTCTTGGAAATATGGCTGGCATGTACGGCAGTGCAAAACTGCTTCTTTAATTTACACCGTAGTTTTTCTGTTTATGCAGAAAACCTGCCACCGGCAGCTTTCCTTGCATACTTTGGTATACAAAAGCCTGTTTACAGAAGCTTCGCTTTTAAAAGCATCCGCTTCTGCAAACAGGCTTATTTTTGCCATGAAAATTGCTTCTATTAAAATATCCGGATTTCTTATCTGAGTGCCTGCTCAAGATCTTCTATAATGTCATCCACATTTTCGATTCCAACAGACAGTCTTACCATGTCCGGTCTTACACCGCCGGCAAGAAGCTCTTCATCTGTCATCTGTCTGTGTGTAGAAGAAGCCGGATGAAGTACACAGGTATGGGCATCTGCTACATGTGTTGCAATAATCGCAAGCTTCAGGTTTTTCATAAATTCTTCAGCTGCTGCTCTTCCGCCCTTTACTCCAAAAGATATAACCCCGCAGCTTCCGTTCGGAAGATATTTCTGTGCTCTCTCATAATATTTATCACCCTTCAGTCCAGGATATGTAACATAGGAAACCTTCGGATTTGCTGCCAGATACTCTGCTACCTTCTGAGCATTTTCACAATGTCTCTGTACACGTACTGCAAGGGATTCCAGTCCAAGATTTAGCATATAGCTGTTCATTGGAGATGGAATAGAACCTAAATCTCTCATCAGCTGTGCTGTTGCCTTTGTAATATATGCCTTGTCGTTTCCGAATTTTTCTGCATATGTGATTCCATGATATGACTCATCCGGTGTGCAAAGTCCCGGGAATTTCTCTGCATGTGCCATCCAGTCAAATTTTCCGGAATCAACAATTGCTCCGCCCACTGTTGCATCGTGTCCATCCATATATTTTGTTGTGGAATGAGTTACAATGTCTGCTCCCCACTCAAATGGTCTACAGTTGATCGGTGTTGCAAAGGTATTGTCTACGATAAGGGGAACACCATGAGCATGTGCTGCTTTTGCAAATCTTTCTATATCAAATACGATAAGAGCCGGATTTGCAATTGTCTCTCCGAAAACAGCTTTTGTATTTGGTTTAAATGCTGCCTCAAGCTCTTCATCGGAGCAATCCGGATCTACAAATGTAAAATCGATTCCCATTTTTCTCATGGTAACGTTGAAAAGATTGAAGCTTCCGCCATAAATACTGGATGAGGCAATTACATGATCTCCTGCCCCTGCAATATTAAATACGGCAAAGAAAGTTGCTGCTTGTCCGGAGGATGTGAGCATTGCTGCGCTTCCGCCTTCCAGAGCTGCGATCTTTGCAGCTACCATATCGTTGGTCGGATTCTGCAGACGAGTATAGAAGTACCCTTCCGCTTCCAGATCAAAGAGCTTTCCCATATCAGCACTTGTATCATATTTAAAGGTTGTGCTTTGTACAATGGGGATCATTCTGGATTCTCCGTTTTTCGGTGTATAACCTGCTTCAATGCATTTTGTTTCCTTTCTCATATCTTTCTCCATTTCTTTGATTATTTTATCAATTAAAAAACTTATGAAAACTCGCTTTAAACACATTTCTTTTATCTTATCAAAAAGAATAAGTGCTTTCAACCGTGTAACAGATACTCCAAAATACTTTTCACTCCACAGATTTCAGGGCCTCTGCCGGATCAATGCGATCCAGTACACGGTTGGTAATGATATTTACCCCAAGTGAAAAGATCAAGGAGAGAATTCCCGCAAGGAAATAGCTGCTTGTATGAACTGTCACTGCAAAATTAATGGATGGCAGCTTCAATGCAAGCATAAGGAACTGCCCAAGTCCGTATCCAAGTGGGAGTCCAGCTACAATTCCGATCAGCGTAAGTAAGATACTTTCTTTATTTACATAGCGGTGAACCTCCGGATCGTAAAATCCAAGCACCTTTATGGTGGCCAACTCCCTCTCTCTTTCAGAAATATTTGTAGTGGCCAGTGTAAAGAGCACTACAAAAGCCAACGCTGCAGCCATAAGGATGATCACATAAACTACCATGTTAATCAAGCCGAAGGACTGGGAAAAGCTGTCTTTTAGTTGTGCTGTCGATGTAACGGATAAAACTCCGTCCTGTTCTTCCAGCCACTGCGCCATTTCGTAAGGGTCTGTACCTTCACTAAAATGCAGCAATACAGCATTTGCCTCATATTCCTTTACATGCTGCTCATAAAAGCTTTGGGTTACGAAAACAGAATTTCCCAGATAATTTTCCAGAATCTTCTCTACCTTTCCGGAAAACTGGTTCAGCTGCAGATCCTGCAGCGTAACGGTATCTCCTTCCCCAAAGCCCAGCACTGTTCCTGCATTTTCTGTAATATAAAAACCGTCATCTCCGATTGAAACACTGTTTTTCTCTTTGTCATACAATCCAATGTAACCATCTAAGCTGTCTGCATCCGGCAAAATATAAAGCTGTAAATTCAGGCTTTCCCCGGCTTCATTTGTCAGCTTGACGCTTGAAATCTGTATGTTTACATAATCTGCTATTTCACTTCTGTCTACATAATCCAGAAGTTTTTCATTGTCCTCCTGGCCGTTGGTTGCCGCCAGAAGGTCGTACTGATTAATTTCATCGTATTGCCGCGGCATCAGGTCATCCACTGTATTTTTTATCGAAAATCCGCAAAGCAACAGTCCGGTACAGCCTGCTATTCCGAATACCGTCATCAAAAAACGTTTTTTATAGCGGAATATATTTCGAGCCGTTACCTTATTCAGGAAGGACATCTTTTTCCAAACACTGCTCCATCTTTCCAGCAAAATTCTTGATCCTGCCTTTGGTGCCTTTGGCTGCATCAAAACTGCCGGCATGTGCTTTAGTGCATTGCTACAGCTATAACAGGTCGCTGCCAGTATTCCAAGCAGGAAGAGCATGGCCGCCGCGATTCCGTAAATTGCATTCCACTTCAGAAAAAATTCTGGAATTAAGTACATGGTAGTGAAAATTCGGAAAATAATCTTTGGCATAAGAACAAAACCTGCCAGATTTCCTAGGATTCCTCCAATCACAGATGCACTAAGACTATACACGACATATTTGCCCAGTATTTCCCGGTTTGTGAAGCCAAGTGCCTGATAGGTTCCCATCAGGCTTCTGTCTTCCTCTACCATACGGGCAATGGTAGTAAGGCTGATTAAAATTGCTACGATCAAAAACATAGCCGAAAAAGCGGTTCCAAGAGATCCGATGCAGTCTGCATCACTGCTGATATTGGAATATCCATCCAGATTGGATCTTGACTGAATATACCAGGACGCCGTCTCCAGTTCGTCCAGCTTTCCCTTTTCCTCCTCCAGCTTCTGCTCAGCATCCTTTTTTTCTTTTTCATATGTGGCGAGGGCTTCCTTGTACTGGTCCTCTCCGTCTGTCAGCTCTTCTTTTCCTTCTTCCAGCTCCTGCCTTGCAGCAGCAATCTCCTCTTCCGCCTGATCTTCCTTTTCCTCAAGCTGCGTCTGACCACTTTGCAGCTCCTGTCTTGCATCTTCCAACTGACTGCGGCCGGAAAGAATCTGCTCCTTGGCTGCATCAAGCTCTGCCCTTCCTGTATTTAACTCCTCAAATCCTGCCGTCAGGGCACTGCGGCTTTCGGAAAGCTGTGCCTGTGCCGCACTGGTCTTTGCACTTCCTTCTTCCCACTGTCTGCGACCTGCTGTCAGCTTCTCTTTGGCTGCGGTCAGGCTTTCCTCCTGGGTCTGCAGCTCCTGCTTTGCCTGAGCAAACTTCTCCTGAGCCGCGCTTTCCTGCTCTGCCAAAGACGCTTCCTGACTTTCTAATGCACTCAGCTCTGCCTGACCCTTTCCAAGCTCCAATGCAAGCTGTGCATAACTTTCCTGATATGCACTGCCCATTTTTTCCTTCAGCAGCTGCGTCTGTTCTTCTTCTCCCTCGCCACTGCTTCCGGCCTTTTTCAAAGCCTCCCATTCCTGCGTCGGCCATTCTTCTCCAAAACTTTCCTTTAAGGCTTCCTCCTGTGACTGCAGCTCCTGATTTTTCTGTAATATGCCATTTTTATTTTCTTCAAGGCTGCTTTTTGCTGCCGCAAACTGTGTCTTACTCTCTTCTTCTTTTTGCTCTAGCTCCTCTTTTCCGCTTTCCAGCTGCTTTGTTCCTTCCTCCAGCTGTGCTTCTGCCTCCTCCAAAGACGCATCATTTTCATCCAGCTGGGCTTGTGCTGTCTGCAGCTGTTTTTCTCCTTCTTCTAACTGTGCCTTCGCACTCAGGAGCTCTTCCTCTCCGGCATCCAGCTTGGCTTCCCCCTCTGCCAGCTGTTTTTCACTTTCATCCAACCGGGTGCTTCCTTCATTTAATTGTGTAAGGCCGCTTTCAATCTGTTCTCTGGCCTCTGCCAGCTGTTCTCTTGCAGATGCTGCCTGTTCTTCCAGCTCATTTTCGCCCTCTTTTAACTGTTTTTTTCCATCCTCCAGTTCTTCTTTGCTGTCTTCCAGTTTTTCCTCTGCCTCATCAAAGGACTCCTGCATTTCTTCCTGTGCATCCGCAATCTTCTGTTTTGCCTCTGTCAGAAGCTCATCATAACGCTCCTGCTGTCTTTTTTCTTTTATCTGAGTTTCAATTTTTTCCGTAACCTCATTTATAAGGTCTGTATATGCAGAAGAATAGCTCTGCAGCTCGCTGCTTCCCTTCACGATAAGAAGCACTGCAGTATAGTAGTCACTGTTCACCGCCTGCGGCAATACGAAAAAGCTGTAATCCGTTTCACTGGAGCTTCGGAAGGATACGGTTCCGTCTGTATTATCTACCTGTGTCACATCCACTACACTTCCTGTAATGGTAAACTCCGTATTTACAAGCGTTGCTGTTTCATCTTCTCCGACATCCTCGATCAAGGTTACCTTGTCTCCGATTTTTTTCCCGGAATCCTTCAGATAGCCTTCTGCGACTGCAATTTCATCTGCCTGCTCCGGCAGTCTTCCCTCTGTTACATAGGGACGGTCGATTCCATCTTCAGTAAAGGTCTTTAAAGCAAGGCTTCTACTTCCGTCTGCCACCTTTACCTGCATTGTTTCGCTGTAAAAGCCCTGTGCTTCTTCGATTTCATCCATCTGCTCCAGCGCACTGATATCTTCATCCGTAAGACCCAGCGTCGACTGAATCATCAGATCATGCAGGTTTTGTTCATCAAAAAAGGCATCTGCTGAAAGGCGCAGATCATCGCAGGATGCAGCCAGTCCGGTTGTCATGGTTACTCCTAAAATCGTAATAATGATCAAAGCGATCAGCCTTTTTCTTTCCTTTAGAATTGTTCTTCTTATGTCTCTCCAGTAGGCAGTCATTTTTCTCTCCCGCTTTTTCTCTCTTCTGCTTTTTCTTACCATTCAATCTGAGCGATTGGCGTCGGATTTGGATTTTGCTCCTGAGAAATCACCCTTCCGCTGCGGAATCGAATCAATCGGTCTGCCATAGGAGCCAATGCAGAATTGTGTGTGATCAGTACTACCGTAATTCCCATCTTTCGGCAGGTATCCTGCAAAAGCTGTAAAATCTGTTTTCCGGTCACATAGTCCAACGCTCCGGTTGGTTCATCGCACAAAAGAAGCTTTGGATTTTTTGCCAGAGCCCTGGCAATGGATACCCTTTGCTGTTCTCCACCGGAAAGCTGAGCTGGAAAATTTCCTTTTCGTTCCGTAAGTCCAACCTTTTCTAGGGTTTCGGAAGCGTCCAGCGCATCTGCAGAAACCTGTGCTACCAGCTCAACATTTTCCAAAGCGGTCAGATTCGGTACCAGATTGTAAAACTGAAAGACAAAGCCGATGTCTGTCCTGCGGTATCCCACCAGCTTCTTTTTGCTGTAGGCTGCAATATTTTTTCCATCTACCAGAACTTCTCCGCTGCTTGGCTGGTCCATTCCGCCAAGTATATTCAATGCCGTTGTCTTTCCGGCACCGGATGCTCCAAGGATTACGGCCAACTCACCTTTTTCAATTGCGAAGTTAGCATCATTCAAGGCAAATATGGCACTGTCTCCGCTTTTGTATTCCTTGTTTACATGTTTGAATTCGATATAAGACATTTCTCTGCCTCCATAAAGTGTGCTTCTCTATCTTTTCTTTTTTTGGCCGCCTGCTTCTCTGAACGCTGTTTTTATAAAGGCCACATTTTCGATCAAAACTTCTCTCGATTCCGGTGAAAGATCTCCCATTACTGCATAGGCATGGAATCCTCCCCTCAGCGTCATCATTTCAACCGGCACTCCTGCCCTTACCGCCTTTTTATAAAGCTGGAATGCATCTGTCCGAAGCATTTCCTCCTCATCACAGCTTATAAAAAGAGGTGGGAAATTTTTGTAATTTCCAAAATAAGGGGAGCAGAAAACCTCCCTGCTTCTTCCTGCTCCGTAAATTTCCCTTAATACCGGAAGACATTCCAATTTCACGGTAAAATCTCTTATGATATGATCCTTTCTTTCAAGTGTCATGGAAAGATCAATAATGGGGCTATGTGCTGAAACACTGGCCGGTTTTTTCATTCCTTCCTCCATGACCTTAAATGCCGTAGCCAGAACCAGGTTTCCTCCCGCACTTTCTCCTACCAAAGCAATTTTGGTTCCGTATTCCTGGCAAATTCCCCGGTATACAGCCACACAATCCTCCAATCCCTGTGGATAAGGATGCTCCGGAGCAAGAGCGTAATCGCAGGAAATCACCCTGCAGCCGGAATAGTGTGCCAGCATACTTGCGTAGGATCCGGTAGATTTGGCACTGCCGTTTACAAAGCCGCCTCCATGTATATAGAATATAATATTTTCACTTTTTTTCTTTCTCGGTGTTAAAATGAGGCAGTTTACTCCCTCTATTTTTTTCATTTTCCAGCCTACATCCAGACATCTTGGCATGAAAAAACGTAAAAAATCATTGAGCCCTCTCCAAAGAGGCCAGTCTCTGCTTCCAATACTCTGATCAAAACAGATCAAAGCTGATAAGGCCCTGGGGACCAGTTTTCCAAAAAACATATGTAAGCTTTTTGCACTTCTGCGTTTTAATTTTCGATATCGTTTCATTTTCTCTTCCTGCCTCTTTTCTTTCTGCTAGTTTAGCACGGTAAAAAAAAACAGGCAATCTCCTCTTCACCTGGACCCATTCATTTTGTAAAACACTGGTTCCTTTTTCCCTCCAGACCTCCTTTTTTCTTTTTAATTTTGCACTTTTATTTCATTCTGGTTCCTTTTTCCTTTATACTTTTGAAGCTATAAATGTGATCAGTTTCTTGCTATGATAGATACAACTTCATAAGATAAGTTATTAAAACTTATGATGACTTTCTTAATTTATTTCAATCTCCCATACAAAAAGGAATCGGTTCCCCGATTCCTTTTTGCCATTTTCAATTCTTTTTTTCTGAAAAAGAGTTAAAATAAGCTTATCTTTTTTCAGAAAGGAATTTTTTATGGAACTCATATCTTCAATCTGGAATTATGCCAGCTCTGTCATTGGAACTATTGTTCTTGCAGCCGTCCTTATTTCGATCCTTTTTACCGTATTTGAATTGTTGTCTTATAAGGCACCTGCTTTCTCTCGCAAGTCTCCAAAGGGCATTGCCATTATTACCGGTGCCTCCAGCGGCCTTGGCCGGGAATATGCAAAGCAGCTTTCAAAAAAAGCCGAACTTTATAACATAAAAGAATTCTGGCTTCTGGGCCGAAAGAAAGAGGAGCTTTTAAAAACAGCTTCCTGCCTTGCTCTTCCTGCTCAGATTTTTCCCTTTGATCTGGAAAATGAAGAAGCCCTTTTTTCCTTTGAAAGCACCCTACGGGAACATTCCGCGAAAGATAAGGATTTTCATGTATCCCTGCTTCTGAACTGTGCTGGCTTTGGGAAACACGGAAGCTCCCGCCTACTTGGCCGAAAGATGGAGCAAAGTATGACAAAGGTGAATGTACTGTCTGTCCTTTCCATGACTCATATGGTTTTACCCTATATGAAAGCAAAGGACCGTATTGTGAATCTTGCCTCTGTAGCCGGCTTCCAGCCTATCCCTTATTTAAACTGCTATGCTGCCTCCAAGGCTTTTGTCTATTCCTACAGCCGTGCCTTACGCTCAGAGCTTTTGAAACAGAAAATCAGTGTTACCACAGTTGCTCCCTATTGGATTTATGATACCAGCTTCATCAAAAACTCCTGCGGAAAAGCAAGGCGTCCCTTTATGGCAAGCAAAACTGAAAGTGTCGTTCGTCTTTCGCTTCGTGCGGTGCGCCGCCGCCGTGCCCTTTCCACTCCCGGCATCCTTTGCAGTGTAGAGCGAATCTTTGCCGGCTTTATCCCGGACAATCTTCTTGCCTGGCTTATGACAAAATTTTTATAAAATCATGCTTGTGACACTCGATGATTGACATTTTCCACTCAATAAAGTAGGATAAGCACAGCTAAATATGAAAAAACGACATTAAATATCGCAGAATCCTATGTCTGATGGATTCGGCAATTTTAATGTCGTTATTTTTTTGCGCAAAATGAGGAGGAAAATTATGCCAAAAACAAAATTTCAAAGTATTATTTTTACTGCCATTATGGTCTTTTGCATGGTCTATTGCATGACCCTTTACACCATTTCCCTGAACATGGGCGGCCTTCGCTACCTGTGCTTTGGCCTTGCCCTAAAGGAAATGTGGGTGGAGTACGTTATTGTCTATCTGCTGGCTTTCTTTGTTACCAGCAACCTTGCGAAAAAACTGGCCTTTCGCATTGTAACTCTGGGAAAAGATAAACCGATTTTCATTATTCTTTCCATTCAGAGCTTTACTGTCTGCCTTATGGTTCCTATGATTACGCTTTTTGCTACCTTCTTCCATAACGGACCCATTGCAGACTGGTTCCCGGTTTGGATCCAGCTGGCCTGCCAGTGCTTCCCTGTGGCCTTCTGCCTGCAGATTTTCTTTGTAGGCCCCTTTGTAAGACTGGTATTTCGAACTTTTTTCGTTTGCTAAATTTATTTTTTATACTATACTGGTAGCATCTGTTTTATTTGAAGCAGAAAAGTATATTTTCAAAAATAAAGGAGTTTTTTCAATGTCATCCATGTTTATCCAGGTATTACTATTAATTCTTGGTTTCGTCATGCTGATCAAGGGAGCTGATTTCTTTGTTGATGGTGCCGCTGGAATCGCATCAAAGGCCGGACTTTCCCAGCTGGTAATCGGACTTACCATTGTTGCCATGGGAACCAGTGCCCCAGAGGCCGCCGTCAGCATTTCTTCTGCTCTCAAGGGGAATCCTGACATCTCTATCGGAAATGTTGTAGGCAGCAATATTGTAAACATCTTATTGATTCTCGGTGTTACCGCCTTGATCATCCCTCTTGCAGTTCGCCGTTCCACACGACGCTATGAAATGCCTTTTGTTGTCCTTGTTACAATTGTTCTGGCTTTTCTTGGACTGACCGACAATGAAATCAGCAGAATCGATGCACTTATCCTACTGCTCCTTTTTGTTGTTTATTTCATCTATCTCTTTCGGATTTCCAAAACAGGTGATGCCCCGGCCGAAGATGAGCCTACCAAACAAAGAGCGGTTCCCCTGCTTCTTCTTATGACCGCAGTCGGAGTTGTCTGCATTGTTCTTGGCAGTGACATTGCCGTAGATGCAGCAACTGAAATTGCTACCGCTCTCGGTCTGAGTACCAGAGTAATCGGACTTACCATTGTTGCCATCGGTACCTCCTTGCCGGAGCTTGTAACCTGCATCATTGCCGCACATAAAAAAAATGCCGATATCGCAATCGGCAACATTGTAGGAAGCAACATTTTCAACATTCTTTTCATCATCGGAATCACAGGCATGATCACACCGGTTCCTTACCAGAGCAGCTTTTTTATTGACAGCATCATCTGTATCGGAGCAGCTCTTTTACTTCTTCTGCTCTGCCTGAATAAGCAGAAAAAACTGTTACGCTGGGGAGGTCTTATTTTGCTCC
The DNA here is from genome assembly GCA_963624695.1 of bacterium. Taxonomy (GTDB): domain Bacteria; phylum Bacillota; class Clostridia; order Lachnospirales; family Lachnospiraceae; genus Alectryocaccobium. Next base: position 467 of record CAVFRH010000002.1, on the reverse strand, counting down.
TCTGCTACGCTGGATATTTTGTATATCTTCTGAAATAAAGGCTTTTTAAAGGACTGCCGCATGAATGCGGCAGTCCTTTTTTAAATCTGACCAAAATATTTTTCAATTTCTTCTCTTTTCGCTGTGACACTTCCCTGCACAAAGAAGGGCTTTCCGCCTCCTCTTCCGCCAAGTGCCTTATTCATATCCTTCACAAATTCCCTAAGCTCCCCATCCGGAAGTCCGATCGCATATTTGTATCCTTCCTCATCTGACCCGGAAAAACAGGCAACTCCCTTTCTGCAGCTCTTCTGGATTAGATCACAGGCACGGCGTATTGCGTCTGCATTTAGATTATCAAAAAATACAAGTGCCCGCTCCCTGCCGGAAAGCTCTCTTGCCTTCGCTTCAAACAGTTCCTGCTCCAGCTCGTAGATTCTCGTCTTTTTTGCATTTTGCTCTTCCAAAAGCTTCGAAACGGCCTTGGC
>CAVFRH010000001.1:0-26882 GCA_963624695.1 bacterium | reverse complement strand
GATCAGCTCCTGCATGAATTCCGGCTGCTCTGCCTTTAATTCTGCAAATTCATCTACAATGATGATCAAATGCGGAAGAGCCGTTTTCATTTCACCTTTTTTGAACTTTGCAATGTATTTATCGATATGATTTACATCTGCTTCTGCAAACAAACGCTGTCTTTTCTTCAGCTCTGCCTTTATGGATTTCAGTGAACGGTTAATTGCTTTCCCGTCAATGTTGGTAATTGCACCCAAAAGATGAGGAAGCTCTTTAAACTGGTTTGCCATACCGCCGCCCTTAAAGTCGATGATCACAAAGGCAACTTCATAAGGATGAAAAAGGGTTGCCATGGAAAGAACATAGGTCTGAAGGATTTCGGATTTGCCGGATCCTGTAGTTCCGGCTACCAGACCATGGGGCCCGTGTGCCTTATCATGAAGGTCAAGTGATACTACTCCCGTTTTGGACACACCAATGGGAGCCGCCAGAGATTTCATTACTTGGGAGCTTCCCCACCGTTTTTCAAGATCAATGTCGGTGACGGCATAGATCTTCATAAGCTCAAAGAGACTGATATTTTTGGTAAGGGAGGCCTCCAGAGAAATCTCTTCGGTATAAACCGGAGCCAAAAGCTCTGCAATTTTCCTCGCTCTTTCTTTTTCCAGATGCGGATATTGAAATAGAATGGACTTATTTTTGTTTTCTGATGTAATGAGCTCCGCACTTTTTTCATCTTTAATGGAAATCACATAATCACAGCCCTGATGAAGCTTAGAACGGCTTTCTGCAAAGAAGATAAAGGTAACTCCAAGCTGTGCTGCCTTTTCTGCAAACCTTGAAATCGGGTGATGCTTAAAGCCGTATTCATCGTACAAAAATACGATCAGATTTTTTTCGTAGGATTTTCTTTCTTCCCGAATGCATAGTTCCTTGTAAAGATACTCAAAAATAAGGTTTTTGCTTTCGTCATCGCAGACAATGTTTCTGACTCCCAGCGTTTTATTGAAGGCAAAGGGCAGAAAACGCAGCCAGTCTACTTTGCTTTTGTGTTCCTCCTCCACTACAAAAAAGAATTCCAGATCCGAAAAATACTGCCTTGCCGCCAAATCCACTACGATATTTTTGAAAAGCTCGAACCGGTACTCCTCAAAGCCTGCGATGCCAAGGGCATTTATTTTCTTTAAATCGCATACTATGGGAGCCTCCTGCAGATCTTTATACTTTTCACAAATTTTTTCCGGAAGCTGCTGTAACTCGTCTTCAATTTCAAGCTTTTCTTTTTTCTTGTAATTTACCAGTCTTTTTGCTTCCAGTTCTCCCTTTCCAAGATAAAGGCACAGATAGTCCTCGTCTTCTTTCTGACGGTCAAACAAGTCTGCCGAAAAGTGAAACAATCTCTTTGTTTCCTCTTCCTGGGAAATATAGATTTCCTCTAAGTCTCTACGCTCTTCCTCACGGAAGCCTTCTATTTCCTTTGTCTTTTTTTCAATATATGCATTGTATTTTTTAATGCGATCCGCTGTTTTTTCTTTAAAGTCTTTTTTCCCTTCAAAGATTCCGGCAATGCTGGTTACGACGCCCATTGCACAGGACACAGCAGAAAAAATGATCATTGTTCCACCCATATAGGCCATTACAGCGGAGGAAATCAGCATTCCAAGAGAAGGCAAAAGCCGCGTGAAAAGATTGTTTTTTGGTGGCTGAGGATTGGCCGGTGGATCTAAGATTTCTATTTTTTCCTCTGACAGAAGGGTCTTTATCCTCGTATTTCGATTGAATTTCGGATACTCCGCCCGTTTCGGACTGTCTGTGAAGGCAAGGCTTGTAACCAGATCGGAACGGATCTGGGTCCACAGCTTTTCATCCTTCAAATAAAAGAAAAAGTTGGAAAGAGCTAAAAAGTCCGTATTTTTCAAAAGATCTCCACTTTTTGCTTTTTTCCCATTTATATAGACACCATATGTCGTATTTTCAATGGATAGAATGTAGCAATCTTCCTGCCTTTTTAAGCAGATTGCATCCTGTTTGAGAAACTCACTGCGGATAAAAATGTCTTGCTGACCACTGCAGCCGATCTTAATTTCATTCTTTTGAGAAATGTCGATACAGCGCTCGTATTTTCGGTTTTCATTGAAGTCAATTAAAAACTCAATTGTAAACGCTCTATTGCCTGATGATTGATATTTTATTTCCAACAGATCTCCGTGGGAAAGCTGCTTTGTCATCAGCTTACGCACATTTCCAAGAGTCAGATAAAGATTGTCAGGACAAAACAAAGACCAGAGATCTTCCTTTTTTATAAGAAGCAACTCTATCGCTTCGAAGAAAAGCTCCTCTCCAAGCCTTACATCACAGGCAACTGTCGTTCCGATTTTGAGCTGATCCAGATTCTCAGGCAGTTCGATTTCCTTATATAAATTTCTTCCGTTAATCAGAATCTTATATCTTTTCATTTGCGTTGCACCTTACTGATCAAATGTAATTTCACTTCCGTTGCAGATTCCAAATTCCTCCATGGTCCTGCTCCCCTTTAAAAGCGCAATGGGCCTTTCAGATTTCAGATAGCAATTTCGAATCTCCTCTGCTTCAATGCCTAGATCAAAGGCCTTATTCAAGGCTGCAATAAGCTCTTTTGCCGTAATGTTAAGAGGGAGCTCTAAATCCATGGAGATGTCCTTTTTTAAAGCATGAAAAACAATGATTACACTTTCTCTTTCCATTTTTCTTTCCTTAAAATTTTATCTTATGTCTAAAAAAGTTATTATATTGCTTCAATTCTATCATACTGTTGAATTTATTCAACAGTATGCGATTATTTTTTCAACCTTTTGCATATATCATTTAACAAAACGCAAAAAAAGGACAAAACAATGGCTGAACAATCAAACAAGCTCTTTTTACGTGAAATCGGAAAACGAATCGCACAGGAACGCAAAAAACAGAATCTGACTCAGGAAATCCTGGCGGAAAAGGCAGATGTTACAACCCAGTTTGTTTCTTATGCTGAATCCGGAAAGCGTTCTATGCGAGCGGAAAATCTCTATAAAATGTCTATTTCACTTGGAGTAAGTGTGGATTATCTTTTGACGGGAGATATTGTTGATAAGGACAAGCTTCTTCTGGAGGAAAAATTAAATCAGTTGACCCCGACTCAATTTCATTTTATTGAAAGCATTGTAGATGATTGTATTTGTCTAAATGAAGCGAATAAAAATTTAAAAGAAAAAAGTGACAAAAAAGACTCCGGATCTCAGTTTTGAAATCCAGAGTCTATATAAGAGAAATATTAGGTTACTCTACATCCTGAAGAGCATCAAAGCCTTCTTCACCGGTTCTTACTTTGATAACATTTTCCACGTCATAAACGAAGATCTTGCCATCACCGATATGTCCTGTATAAAGAATCTTCTTTGCTGTTTCAACAACGCTTTCTACCGGTACCTTAGCTACTACAATGTCAACCTGTACCTTCGGAAGCAGATTTGCCTCAACTGGAACACCACGATAATACTCCGGTTTTCCTTTCTGTAAGCCGCATCCCATTACATGGGATACTGTCATACCTGTAATGCCAATCGACATCATTGCATCCTTCAATGCATAAAGCTTATCCTCTTTGCAGACAATTTCAATCTTGGAAAGCTTGCCATAAGCTGCCAGCTTCTGTACCGGAACTGCCTCAGCAACAGGAGTTGTACCTGTTACAACAACCGGCTCTGCAGGTGCTGAAGGAGCCTCTGCTACAAACTCCTCATTGAAGGAAGTGTATCCGGAATAGCTGTCAACAGACGGAGCAAAATCAGCATAAGCATTTGGAAGTCCATGCTCGGAAATATCAAGACCTGACAGCTCGTCCTCTGCGGCTGCACGAAGTCCGTTTGTTTTCTTAATAATTGTAAAGGTAATGACCATGGCAACTGCCGCATATGCAGCAACACTTACAAATCCTAAAAGCTGAAGTCCCAGCTGTGTCGGATCGCCTGTGTAGAAAAGTCCTTTCAGACCTGCAGGTGCATCCGGATTTGCCAAAAGGCCAACTGCGATGGTTCCCCATATACCGTTTGCACAGTGAACACCAACTGCACCAACCGGATCGTCGATGTGTAATTTCAAATCAAGAAGTTCGACAACCACTACTACAAGGATACCGGAAACAATACCGATTACAGAAGCACCGATTGCATCTACTGAGTCACAACCTGCGGTTACACCTACCAGGCCTGCCAGAGAAGCATTCAGACACATGGAAACATCCGGTTTTCCATTTTTTACCCAGGTAAAGATCATGGTAACAACGGTTGCAACTGCCGGTGCAATGGTGGTTGCAAGAAAGATGGATGCCAGTTCCGATGCGGATGTAGCAGCTGCACCGTTAAATCCATACCAGCCAAGCCAGAGAATGAATACACCAAGTGCTCCAAGCGGGATGGAATGTCCCGGGAAGGCATTGACTTTCACTACTTTTCCTTTTTTGTCTTTTACATACTTACCGATACGAGGTCCAACCATAATAGCACCGACCAGTGCTGCAATACCACCTACCATATGGATTGCACAGGAACCTGCAAAATCATGGAAGCCGAGCTGTGAAAGCCAGCCGCCGCCCCAGATCCAGTGAGCTTCAATCGGGTAAATAAGAAGTGAAATAACTGCGGAATAGATGCAGTAAGATGAGAACTTTGTTCTCTCTGCCATAGACCCTGAAACAATTGTTGCTGTTGTAGCACAAAATACCAGGTTAAATACGAATGTAGAAGCAAGTGTAAAGCTTCCGTCTGTTCCCTCAGCAATGAATCCGCTGAAGTTTGTAAACATGTCCCAGTTCGGGATCCCGATCAGACCGCCAAGTGCGTCTGTACCCATCATCAAAGAATAACCTAAAAGTGAAAATACAACTGTACCAATACAGAAGTCCATCAGGTTTTTCATGATAATGTTTCCTGCGTTCTTCGCTCTGGTAAATCCTGTCTCTACCATTGCGAACCCCGCCTGCATCCAGAATACCAATGCGGCACCGATCAAAAACCAAAATTCTACCGTCATAATAATCTCCCCTCCTCAATTTGAGATCTATTATTAAACAGGAATCCATTTCGAAAAGAAAGGATTCCTGAAAAATAATCTTCCCACTGATCCAGAACCTGAATCTACTCTTTTATCAGCAAACGCCGAATAAGAGTTTGCCATAATCTGGGAATGGCCAATACTCCTCACCAACAATCTGTTCTGCCTCGTCGCAATAAGCTCTCAGCTCACTCATCTTCTGAAGCAGCTCATCACGAATTGCATAACCCTGCTCGATGGTATCTGTGATACCATGAACCTTGTTGTTTGCCTGCTCAAGCTCTTCCTCTTTCATGTCAATCTGATCCATTAATGTAGAGAGCTTGGCAATTGTCTTTTTCTCATATGTGCTGACTAAATCCGGTGAAATATCCTTTTTGCAGGAAGCGGATGCTGCAAGATCAGAAGCATAAGCTGCGATAGCAGGAAGGATGTCCTTCTTTACCATGTCTTCCATGGTATTTGCTTCAATGATAACGCTCTTGCAATAGTTATCTAACATAATGTCACATCTGGACTCAATCTCAGCGACTGTCATAACACCATGGGATGTAAGCATATCCACATTCTTCTTATCCAGAAGATGAGGCATACAATCCGGTGTTGTTCTGTAGTTGCAAAGACCACGCTTTTCAGCTTCCTCGATCCAGGAATCATCGTAACCGTTTCCGTTAAAGATGATGCGCTTGTGATCTTTGATGGTCTTTTTGATCATTGCATTCAGAGTTTCCTCAAAGTTCTCTGCCTTCTCTAATCTGTCAGCATAAATCTTAAGGGACTCTGCAACTGCTGCATTCAGCATAATGTTTGCACATGCAATAGAGTTTGCGGAACCCAGCATACGGAATTCGAATTTATTTCCGGTAAATGCGAATGGTGAAGTACGGTTTCTATCTGTGGTATCCTTCTGGAATTTCGGAAGAACATCAACTCCAAGCTTCATATAAGCCTTTTCTGTTCCACCATAAGGTGTATCTGTCTCAATGGACTTCAAAACTGCATCCAGCTCATCTCCAAGGAAGATAGAAACAACTGCAGGCGGTGCCTCGTTTGCTCCAAGTCTGTGGTCGTTTCCTGCTGTTGCAACGGAAATTCTTAACAGATCCTGATAGTCATCAACTGCTTTGATAACAGCGCAAAGGAATAAAAGGAACTGTGCATTGTCGTGAGGTGTCTCTCCCGGTGAAAGAAGATTTACACCTGTATCGGTAGATACGGACCAGTTGTTGTGTTTTCCGGAACCGTTTACTCCTGCAAATGGTTTCTCATGAAGGAGGCAAACCAGGTTGTGCTTTAAAGCAACCTTCTGCATGATTTCCATAGTCAGCTGGTTGTGGTCTGTTGCAATGTTGGTTGTGGTGTAGATTGGTGCCAACTCATGCTGTGCAGGTGCAACCTCATTGTGCTCTGTTTTTGCAAGGATTCCAAGTTTCCAAAGTTCCTGATTCAGATCTTCCATGTAAGCTGCAACTCTTGGTTTGATTACACCGAAGTAATGATCATCCATTTCCTGTCCTTTTGGAGATCTTGCACCGAAAAGAGTTCTTCCTGTGAATTTCAAGTCTTTTCTCTGCTCATAGAGATCTCTGTCTACAAGGAAATATTCCTGCTCCGGTCCTACAGAGGTGCTTACGTATTTTACTTCATCATGACCGAAGAGCTTTAAGATTCTCAGTGCCTGTTTGTTAAGTGCTGCCATGGATCTAAGCAATGGTGTCTTTTTATCCAGAGCCTCACCACCATAGGAAGCAAATGCTGTCGGGATGCAAAGAGTTTTTCCTTTGATAAATGCATAAGATGTTGGATCCCATGCTGTATATCCTCTTGCTTCGAAGGTTGCTCTTAATCCGCCTGACGGGAAACTGGATGCATCCGGCTCGCCCTTTATAAGCTCTTTACCGGAAAACTCCATGATTACTCTTCCGTCTGAAGCCGGAGTAATGAAGCTGTCGTGTTTCTCAGCTGTAACACCGGTAAGAGGCTGGAACCAATGTGTATAATGTGTTGCTCCTTTTTCAAGAGCCCATTCCTTCATTGCTTCTGCAACTGCATTTGCAACTGATACGTCTAAAGCAGCTCCCTCATCAATTGTCTTTTTCAATTTCTGATAGTCAGATGTTGAAAGCTTTGCCTTCATCATACGGTCATCAAAAACGTTGCTTCCAAAAAGCTCTGGTACAGTACCCATAATAATATTTCTCCTTTTCATATACGCCTTCGGCGTTCTTTTTTTTGGGGGCTTTGCTCAGCCGAAATAATAATGCCGTATGTCTGAAAACCAATAAGTAAAAAAAGATACCTCGGCTGAGCAAAAGAAAAGGCAATGGTGTCAAGGGATTTCTCCAAGACACCATTGCCTCTTCATGGCTCACAGATTACACCATATCTTTGTACTTGTCAACAATCTTTTTGAAGCATTTTTTAGAAAAAATTCATTTTTTTCTTACTCAAAGTGAAAATTGTATGCATTTTGCAGTTTTTTCGGCTTGCAATTTCACTTTTTGTGTTTTTGCACAAATTGTACTTTTTCCTGTATAATGAAATTGAAACTTGAAATGCTTGTGATATTATTATTTAGTTACGAAGCTTTCGCGCTTCCAGACTTGTACTGTGTGCTTTGCAGACGAAGAGTACATCATTTTATAAGGGAGAAAAATCTATGAAATATACTCCGAAAGAAGTAATGCAATTTGTAGAAGAAGCAGATGTTAAATTTATCAGACTGGTTTTCTGCGATGTCTATGGAAATCAGAAAAACCTTTCTATATTACCGACTGAGCTTCCGCGTGCCTTTCAATACGGAATCGCCATCGACGGTTCTGCCATAGCCGGCTTCTCACAGGGAGAGCGTTCCGATCTGATCCTTCATCCGGATCCTGACACACTGGCTATCATGCCATGGAGACCGGAGCACGGCAGTGTGGTACGTATTTTCTGTACGATCACATATCCGGACGGAACTCCATTTGAAAAAGACACCAGAAGTATCCTTATTAAGGCAATTGATGATGCCAAAAAGCTTGGATATTCCTTTAACTTTGGTACAGAGATTGAATTTTACCTTTTTAAATTAGACGAAGACGGCAATCCCACAAAAATCCCATACGATAATGCAGGCTACATGGATGTAGCGCCTCTTGATCTGGGTGAAAACGTAAGACGTGAGATCTGTCTTACCTTGGAAAAAATGAACATTTTCCCGGAATGCTCTCATCATGAAGAGGGACCCGGTCAAAATGAGATTGATTTCCGTTATGCAGATGCACTCACAGCTGCTGACAATGCAGAAACCTTTTACACCGTTGTAAATGCAGTTGCAGCAAGAAACGGTTTGTGCGCATGCTTTACTCCAAAGCCACTGGAAAATGCTGCCGGAAACGGTCTTCATATCCATATTTCTGCAAATCACAACGGAAATCCGGATGAGGGAGTCATCGACAACATTATTGCTGGCATTTTAGACAACATTTCAGACATGACTGCCTTTTTAAATCCAACAAAGGAATCCTATGCAAGGCTCGGCTCCTTTAAGGCCCCGAAATATATTTCCTGGTCTCCAGAAAACCGTTCCCAGCTGATCCGTATTCCACCATGCATGGGCTTTCAAAAACGTGCAGAGCTTCGTTCGGCAGACCCCTGCACCAATCTTTACCTTGCTTTTGCACTGGTTATTTATGCCAGTATGGATGGCATCCAGCATAAAAAGCTTCCGGCAGAGGCAACCAACGCAAACCTGTTTTCCGCAGACGAAGAAACTTTAAGCAAGCTTCAAAAGCTTCCTTTGGATCTGGAAACCGCCTCTGAGGCTGCAAGAAACAGTCTTTTTATACAAAACTGCCTTCCGGAATCCATTATCGAAGACTATTGTTCCAAGCCATGAAATGTATTTTCAGAACAATGACAACTTTATGTACTCTCGAAATCTTCCGAACGGTATTTTGGAACATACATTTTTATAAAGGAGGGGTTTATGCTATTTAATGACCGAACGTATAGCGTACTTGTGGTGTCAGCATCTGAAAAATTCAATGCGTCCTTGGGCAGCCTGCTTCCTAACTACTACTATCATCCTGTAAAATATGTCAGCAACATTGCTTCTGCGAAACGTGTTACCTTAGAAAACAAATATGATATGGTAATTATAAACACGCCTCTTATGGATGATTTCGGAACAAATTTTGCTGTGAATCTTTCTACTTCGAAAAGTACTGTCTGTCTTATGTTTGTGAAAAGCGAACTGGAACACGACATTTCCGTAAAGGTACATGACCATGGAGTGTATACACTTGGAAAGCCAACCTCTGCTCAGGCAATTAAATCTGCTTTAAATTACCTGACCACTACCAGAGAAAGGCTCCGCATTCTGGAAACCAAGACCATGTCTTTGGAAGATAAAATGGAGGAGATCAAACTTGTAAACAGAGCAAAGTGGCTCTTAATCGACAGGCTTCATATGACGGAAGAGGACTCCCATCACTATCTTGAAAAACAGGCAATGAACCGCGGTGTTTCCCGCAGGCAGATTGCCGAAAATATCATCGCAACCTATAAATAATCTAAAAGGCTGTTGCATTCAATGCACAAATGCATAATGCAGCAGCCTTAAATTTTATCTATTCTTTTCTTTCATTTTCTTGAAAATCCGCATGATAAAGATATAAGAAAATAACGCCGTCAGCACTTCCGTAATCCAAAAGGCATGCCATACTCCGCTGGCACCGATCAGTGCGCTCATGGCATATGCAATTGGGATAATGAGAAGGGTGTATCTGCACAGGGAAATAATCAGGGACGCCAGTCCCATTCCAAGTCCCTCCAAGGCCCCTGTTGCCGTAACTGAAACGGAAGAAACAATAAAGCCGATGCAGATGATCTGCAGTGCCTCCACTCCCTTTTCGATGGTATCTGACGTCTGCGTAAAGAGTCCCATCAGCTGTCCCGGTATCAGAAGGCAAAAAACCGTTCCTGCTACCATGATTGCCGCTACGATCAGCAGAGCCGTATAGAAAATCTTTCGAACTCTGTGAATTTCTCCCGCACCATAGTTGTATCCGATAATGGGCCGCATACCCTGTACCACACCGTTTGCCGGCAGATACAGGAAGGTCTGTAGCTTGTAATATACGCCCAGAACGAATATATAGCTCTGGGAAAATACTCCTAAGATAATATTCAATACGGATACCAAAAGAGAAGGCAGAGCCAGATTTAAAAATGCAGGAATTCCTACTGCATACAATCGTTTCAGAGTGTATTTTTCAAGCTTCATGTCCTTTCGGCTGTACCGGATTGGAATGGGCCGGAAAATATAAAAGATAATATAGCCAACCAGCCCAGCTGCCTGTCCGATTCCGGTAGCCAGTGCCGCTCCCTTGATTCCCATGCAGGGAAAGAATCCGATGCCAAAAATAAGCATGGGATCCAGTATAATGTTCACAATGCAGCCTATCGACATGCAAAGCATCGTCGTCAGCATCCGCCCAACAGCCTGAAAGGTCTTCTCGAATAAAAGCTGCCATGCCAATATTATAGAAAACAGAAAAGCAATGTTGGAATAGTCCAAACCAAGCTGAATGATCTCTGCCTCCTGTGTGAACATCTTCAAAAATGCAGGCATGCCAAGTATACAAAGCAACATGAAAACAAGTCCATGAATGGTAGCAAGCAGCATACCCTGACTTGCGCTTTTCTCCGCCTGTCTGTTATCCTTTGCTCCTAAAAAGTAAGCAATTGAAGCATTTACGCCGATTCCAAAACCGATCATAGCAGAACTGATCAGATTCTGGATGGGAAAGACAAGGGAAAGCGCCGTCATTGCATTTTCGCTGATCCTAGCCACAAAAAGGCTGTCTACAATGTTGTAGAGGGAATTGACCAGCATGGAAATTACCATAGGCATTCCCATTTTCAGGATCAAAGGGAAGATTTTTTCTTCCTTCATATAGGTCTGATTCATTTTGCGCTTCCCTTTTAATTTTCCTTCCCGATTCTTTTTACCAGCTTGATCACTTCATTTAAGATAATGACTGTGAAGGCTGTCAGCATCATTTTTCCCCACATGGCAGCAGAAAGCGCCACTGTCTCGAAAACAGCTCCGCCAAACTGAGTGATAATAAACTGAAGAATCAGAACCAGTAAAAACACGCCTAACATCAGCTTGTTTTTCAGCAGGTTTTTAAACATGGCTGTGTCATCAAGCTCACGGCAGTTAAAGGCATTAAAGAGCTGGAACAATACAAACAGGGTAAAGAGTACAGTAGCCTCTTCATTTTCCGCTGCTCCCAAAAAGTTCAGGTAATGCTGCAACATAAAGATGATCGACATAAAAATTCCGTTGACCAGAATCCTTGTCATCATTTTCTTTGAAATGATGTTTGCATTTCGCTTTGTTGGTTTATGCTTTAAAAGATCCTCACGAATCGGTTCCAGACCAAGTGTCAATGCCGGCGGTCCGTCCATGATGATATTGATCCATAAAAGTTCAAGAGCTGTAAAGGGTGCCGGAAATCCTGCCAGTATGGATGCAATAACAACCACTACAGAAGAAACGTTTACTGTCAGCTGGAACTGAATGAAACGCTTAAAGTTTTCGTAGATACCACGTCCCCACTGAATTGCCTTTACAATGGTTGCAAAGGAGTCATCCAGAAGAACCATGTCACTTGCTTCTTTTGTAACATCGGTTCCGGCGATTCCCATGGCAATTCCTACGTCTGCATGTTTGATTGCCGGTGCATCATTGATTCCATCACCTGTAACGGCTACAACATTTTTCTCTTCCTTTAAAAGTTTTACCACACGCATTTTTATAAGCGGGGTACTTCTGGCAATTACCTGAATCTTTTTCAAAGCAGCCTTCAGCTCTTCATCTGACATTTTGTCGATTTCCGCTGCCTCTACCGCTATGTGATCTTCATCCAGCATATGCAGCTCATTTGCAATGGCTCTAGCTGTACGAATATTGTCTCCGGTAAGCATTTTAACTTCTATGCCTGCTCTGCGGCAATTTTTAATTGCATCGTAAACATCCGGGCTTAACGGATCGGAAATCACTACAAATCCATCGTAGATCAGATCTTTCTCTACTTCTGCCTGATCTTCTCCATTGTAGGCTTCCAACTCCTTGTGTGCAAACGCAAGAAGTCTTCCGGCCTTACTCTGGAATTCCTCCATCAGTTGGAAAATCTTTTCTTTTTCTGCTTCTCCAACTCCGGAGCACAGAGACATTATTTTTTCCGGATTTCCCTTTGTATACAAACACAGCTTTCCATTTTCCCGAAGGATGGTACTCATATCCTTATTCTGAGAGGAAAATGGGAAAATCCGAACCACATCTGCCTCACGGCGCATTTCCTGATAATCCCATCCTGCCTTTTGCGCTGCTACAAGAAGAGAACATTCTGTCGGATTGCCGATAAAGGACCAGTTTCCGTCTTCCAGGGAAATATTTGCATTGCTGTTTATGCAATAATTTCGAAGCAGCATTTCATCCTGCAGCTCATTTGGCTCAATCAGATTTCCCTTTGTGTAAATCTTCTGTACCGTCATTTTATTTTCGGTCAATGTACCGGTTTTGTCGGAACAGATAATGTTGACACAGCCGATGGTCTCGCAGGCGATCATTTTCTTTACCAAGGCATTTTCCTTTGACATCTTTATAATGTTAAGTGCCAAAGATACTGCCACAATGGTAGGCAATCCTTCCGGAACTGCTGCAACGATCAGGACAATACTGGTAATGAAAGCATTGGAAACCGAATCCAGACTGATCTGGTTTGCCATATAAAACTGAATGACCTGTATCACGAATACGATTGCCGCTGCAGATGCACCCAGCACGGTAATCTGCTTTCCAAGCTTGTCCAGCTTTTCCTGCAAAGGAGTCGTTGTCTTTTCGATCGTAGAAAGCTCTTTTGCAATCTGGCCGAATTCTGTCTCGTTTCCGACTCCTGTCACCAGAAGCTTTCCATTTCCTGCAGAAACAAAGCATCCGGAATAAAGCATATTTGCTCTTTCTGCAACCGGTGTTTCCTTGCTGCATACTGCCAGAGCATTTTTTCCGACCGGAAGGCTTTCACCGGTCAAGGCAGATTCATCTACGGACAGATCATTGCTGTCAAGCAGTCTTCCGTCTGCTACAATCTTGTCTCCCGTTTCTACCAGAATAATGTCTCCTACTACGATCTCTTTCTGGGTTACAAGCTGGGGTTCTCCGTTTCGAATCACTTTGATCAGTGTGTCTTCATTGATTTTATTGAGTGCCTCAAATGCCTTTGCGCTCTTTCCCTCTGTTATAATGGTAATTACAACAGAAAGAGCAATGGCTGCGAAAATGCCGATGCACTCCAGAAAGTTGTAGTCCCCGCCTGTGAAATAGCGGGTAATGTTGACTGCCAATGTGATTCCTGCTGCGATAATCAACATGACCAGCATCGGTTCGGTTGATGCATCCCAAATCCGTTTTGCCAGTGATTCATGACTGTGACTGACAAAGGAATTGGAGCCGTACTTGCTTCGGGACTTTTCTACCTGCTGCGGAGTCAGACCCTTTTGGGGATCCGTTCCGGTTTTCGAAAGAAGTTCCTCTTGCGACATCATAAACGCTTCTTTCATAGTTTCTCTCCTCATCTCATTTTTTTATAATAGAAAAGTAAGTAGAAACAAAAAAACGAGACACATGTACAGCAATCGAGCTATACATGAGTCTCGTTATTTAAGACAAGCCAGACCAAAGGCCAGGATGTTGACTTGCCACGCTTTGCGCCACTACTCCCTCACTACTATAAATCATGGTCATTTAATCATAGGATCTGGCAGTTAGTCAAGGATAACTAATTTTTTAAAAAGACATTTCTTATATTTTCTCTTGCCAAGTCATATCTCCTGTGCTAAATTGGGCAGGTAACAGAAAACGTGACAACTTTATATGAATGTGTGAGGTGTCGGTCAGAATTTCTGACCGGTGAAAAGGGAAGCAGGTGAGAATCCTGCACGATCTCGTCACCGTATTTTGTGAGCAAGGATCCGTAAACCACTGGGGCAGCCTGGGAAGGTGGATCTAAGCGTTTGAACAATAAGCCGGGAGACCTGCCTTTCGCAGTACAGGGAGTGTTTGCTCCAGCCACGAGGAATTGGCCGTACGAAACAAATCAAAGCTATCGATTTGATAGTTTCTTTTTGTATGCATCCGTCCTTATGGGACGGATTTTTTTGTTCCTCTTAAAGCTGTCACCCACATTTAAGGAGGAAAAAAGAAAATGAAACGAAAATTAGCTCTGCTTACTCTTTGTACAGCAGTCAGTGCTTCCATGCTTGCAGGCTGTGCCGAAAGTACTACATCCAGCCGTTCTGCAAGCAGCAGTTCTGTCAGCTCATCAAGTAGCGCAAGCACAGATGAGGATCAGGCAGCCGCAGACAAGGTTGCCGAGCTTATTGATGCAATCTATGTGCAGACCCGTACAGACGAAACAGATGAGCAGTGTACTGCAGCCAAAGAAGCCTGGGATGCACTTACCGATGCTCAGAAAGAGCTGGTTGAAGGCGAAAATGCAGATCCGGATTATTTCGGAAGAGACACCGGAGATGCTTCCAAGGATGATCCTTTAAATGAAGATGAAATCGGAGAAAATGAACTTCTTGTTGTAAGCTTTGGTACATCCTTCAACGACAGTCGTGTAGCAGATATCGGCGGAATCGAAAAGGCTCTGCAGGAAGCTTACCCGGATTTTTCCGTAAGAAGAGCCTTTACTGCTCAGATCATCATCAACCATGTACAGGCAAGAGACGATGAAAAGATCGACAACATGGATCAGGCTTTGGAACGTGCCGTAGCCAATGGTGTAAAGAACCTCGTAATTCAACCTACCCACCTTATGCATGGTGCAGAGTACGATGAACTTACCGAAGCAGTCGAAGCATACAAAGATAACTTTGAAACTGTAACCATCGCAGAGCCGCTTCTTGGCGAGGTTGGATCCGATGCAACTGTAATCAACGAAGACAAAGAAGCTGTTGCAAAGGCAATCACTTCACAGGCCGTTGAAACTGCAGGATATGAAAGCTTGGATGCTGCAAAGGAAGACGGTACAGCCTTTGTATTCATGGGACATGGTACATCTCATACTGCAAAGATCAGCTACAGCCAGATGCAGACCCAGATGGAAAATCTTGGCTATGATAATGTCTTCATCGGAACGGTAGAGGGCGAGCCGGAAGAAACTTCCTGCGAGAATGTAATTGAAGCGGTAAAAGAGGCTGGCTACAAAAATGTAGTTCTTCGTCCTTTAATGGTTGTTGCTGGTGACCATGCAAACAACGATATGGCAGGCGATGATGACGATTCCTGGAAGCGTCAGTTTGAAGCTTCCGGATATTTTGACAGCATCGAAACACAGATCGCAGGTCTTGGTGAAATTGAAGCCATTCAGGATATCTATGTAGCCCATACAAAGGCAGCAATTGAAAATCTGCAGCCGGTTGAATCTAGCTCCTCTTCTACAAGCGAAAGTGCTGAGCTGAAAGACGGTACCTATACCGTAAAATTCACCACAGATACTCCTTCTATGTTTCATATAAATGATGAGTACAACGATGAAGCCACTCTCACTGTAAAAGACGGAAAGATGACCGTTCACATCACACTGGAATCCAAAAACATTGTAAATCTCTTTTTAGGAAGTGCTGAAGATGCACAGAAGGATGGTGCCGATCTGATTCAGCCTACTACAGATACCGTAGAGTATTCTGACGGAACAAGCGATGAGGTTTATGGATTTGATGTACCGGTAGAAGCACTGGATCAGGAATTTGATCTGGCTTTGATCGGCACAAAGGGCGTATGGTATGATCACAAGGTCAGCGTAAGCCAGCCAGTCTAAAAATCAAACGCATAGCAATGAATACTCTGAAAGAAACATCCGCAGCGTTGGTACTTCCCGACTGCAGGCTTTGTCCTGCATAAGGGTTAGTACCGCTACGCGAGGGTGCTGAACGTCTGGGGGACGTTCGTTTAGCACCGACCGAAACGGAGTGTAGATAAGCGAGAGCGGTTTCTGGAAGAGTATTTATTGAATACATTTTTATTTTTGACTAAATCAAAATAAATTTCTTCCCATCATTTTCAGTCCGACCACTACAATAAGGGCCAGCAAAACCGGCAGCAGTAAAGCAATCAGCCGGTTTCTTTTTTTCTTTTGGATACAAAAGGTCATAGCAAATATGGATCCATAGCAAACCAGTGCACTTAAAATATGATAAGGAAAATTCGCTGCAGCCTGAACACTATAATAAAGTCCCATCAAAAGCTGCATTGTATTTGCAATTGCCAAAATCACAGCCCCGGCAACATTTTCCTTCTTGCAGAAATATGCAACAAAGCCCCCCGGCAAGGTCAAAAAGGTTTTTGGCAGCCAATTATATAAATAATAGTAGCCTATCATATCTGAACTTAAATGACCCAGCAGCACCTCGATCAAAAACACCAGAGGCTGGCTGATCAGGAAAAATACAAAGCATTTGAGCATTGCTTCCCAGCTTTTTTGACAATTCACCACAATGATAACGGCAAAGATCACCCACCATTCAAAATAAGTCCCGATATCCTGAAAAGAGCTTCCCTTCAGGCAATCCACTGTCATGATCCATCCGGTATAGCAGCCTGCTATAACTGCAAAAAGGACGACAGACAGCCAGTTCATCTTCAAACCACCATATAATTTTTTCATATTTTTTCTGCCTTTCTTTTTTTAGAGTATACTTCATAAATATTCTGCCAGCAATTCTCTTTCGCTGAAATAACTGTCTGCAAAATCTAATACTGGATTTTGGACAGAAAAAAGGCGAAGCCCTCGCTCCGCCCTTCTTCTTATATTATTATTTTACCAGATAAACTTCTTCCTGTTCGGATGCGAGCTTTTCGACTTGCTCGTGACTGCTGACATATACATCGATATGATTTTTCTGTACTTCTCTTCCGCAGTCCTGAGCGGTGAAGACATGTCCACCAATAATGACCTGTGTTCCTTCCGGAATCTGATCCGTATTTACCGCAATGGTATCTCCTTCTATCAGAGTTTCTCCGCTTGCGCTTCCATCGCCTGCTTTGTTGCTGCAGTTTTCACATGCACAATAGTAGCTGATGGTGAATTTTCCAAGATCCTGTCCATATATGGATTCATCGGCATTGACCGTCTTTACGTCTTCGCCTGCTGTATCTGTTTCTTCATCACTTAAAAATGTGCTTGCCCATACCGCATTGGACTGATCTCTAACTCTGCAAAGGATTCCAAGACTTTCGTCTGCTGCCTCGATGGTCTTTCCATCACCTGCATACATAGCTACATGATATACATGTCCCTCTTTTGCATAAAAGATCAAATCACCCGGCTGGGCATCTGATACAGCAATATGAGTTCCACATTGGCTTTGTGCCGCAGAGGTTCTTGGTAAGTCCACTCCAAACTTGCTGTAGATCTGCTGGGTAAAGCCGGAACAGTCGATTCCGTTTGTCAGGCTGTTTCCGCCATATACATATGGATTTCCAATGAACTGGGATGCATATTCAATGATGGCTTTTCGTGTTTCATTTCCCTTCTTTGCAGCTGTTGTAGAAGTTAATGTATAATACAGCGCCTGATTGTCTTCCGGTTCTGTCAGCTCAGTAGCAAGTGTATAAGAAGATTCGCCTGCTGCCTCTACCTTTTTGCTGGTTTCATCACCATAGGTCAGACTGGACTTTCTTACAAATCCCCTTACATCTCCGGATTCTACATAAAGCCACTCGCTGTCTTTTTCATCTTCATCATTTCCTGCAAGAATATAGCAAAGATTTCCTTTGTTTAAGGTTCCAATGACCTTTGCATCATCTTTTTCTTCTTCTAAGATGTTTACACTGTCCACATTTGCCAATGCATATATCTTATCTGCAACCGTCTGTCCGGCAGTCGCTCTCAGGTAAGTAAATGCTTCATTTTCGGATGCACTGAGCTTTTCGCTTGCTGTCGCTGCAACGCTCTCGATTCCCTTGTAGGTTTTTCCCTCTTTTCGAGCAATTTTTCTTGCCTGGCTCTGGTATACCTTTAAAATCTGCTCTGCCGCATCTTCTGTATAAAGCTCGGATGCCTTTACAAATCCTCTTACCGTTCCAGACTCTACATAAAGCCAGCCATTGCTTTCTTCCTCCAGAATGTAGAGTACACCATCCTTTTCAAGACTGCCTGCTGTGCGAATCTGGGTTCCATTGGAATTGAGCTCAGTGCTTTCTACATCTATGTTCTCAGAAGATGTCTCTTCGGATTCCTTAGAGCTGAATTTCTTTTTTAATTCCTTTGCATCCTTTTTGGCATTTGCAATGTCCTGATTCACTGCCTCCTGAGATGTATCAGCAGAGCCGTCCGTATTTGCCGGAATTTCTTCCCGGATTGCGATATCTGACTTTGCAAAAGCATACTTTCTGGCAACTGTCCAGAATCGGAAATCCTCTTCTACCTCAGGAACCTCTACAATCTGCTGTCTGCTGATCAATTCCTCATTTGAGCTTGCCGCATTCGGGTCCTTTGCGGCCTCTTCTTCGGCTGCCTTCAGCTCCTGCTCATTTTCCGTTGTTTCTGTTGCCTTCGTTTCCGTTGTCTGAGTTTGAGTCGTGCTGTTTTCCTGCGGAGTTGCTGTCGCCTCTGGTGTCGGCGTCGCTGTGGCCTCTGGTGTCGGAGTCGGAATAGAATCTACTCTTTCTCCGGTCTGCGGATTTACCTTTTGACCGGTTGCAGCATCCTCCAGATACTGGGTTTCTTCGTTAAAGCTTATTTCTCCATTTTGAAGCATTTCCAAAACAGAAGCTGCTATGTCTGTCAGCTCATTGCTTCCATCTGTCTTTTTGGCCTGCTGCACGCTTGTCTGCTCCACTACGGAAGTCGGCTCTTCGTCTGCATAAATAAACATTGGCGTACTGGTCATTACAAGCCCTGCTGCCAAAATTCCTGCTGTTGTCTTTGTTACAATTCTCTTTACTGTGCTTAAATTTCCTGTCTTCAATCTACTGCTACCTGACCTTCTTTATTTCTTTTTATTGTAGCCTTTTCTTTTCTCATCTTTGATAGGTAAATTCTCTCTTATTACCTGTTACGCTGTAACCACAGCTACACTTCATTATAATAATACCTTTTCGAGATGTAAATATAATTCACAACATATTTACCAAAATTGAACCGAAAATTTACACAGTTTAGACAGATTATTGGTTTTTCTCAATGGTAATCCGCTCTGTTTCCTTTATTGCACTGCCATAGCCGGTAAGTGCCGCAAATGGTGCAAACTGGGCTGCCCGGTCTGACATGGGCATAGGTCTTCTCGTCTTTGATACATGATGGGGAAGATTTATGATTTCCTTATATTTTCTTTCTGCCTCATTTTCCATTTCTATGCCTTGTGACCTCCGATCTGTTCATTTCTTTCCTTTGCCGTTGCGCCCTCTTCCAGGTTCATTCCCTTTAAAATGGCATTTTTCCCAAAGCGCTTGCGTATCGAGAGTGTGGCCTGCTGCAACCTTTTTTCTTTTTCGAGAAAAGCGATCTCCTTTGCCTTCTTTTTCTCTGCTGCTTCATAATCCGTAAAGAGATCCAGCTGAACGCACTCTTCTCCCCTTTTTTCTGCATCATTTTCTGCCAGTACATGATTTGCCACGACATAAATACGGCGGATCAGCAAGGAGTGATCTACGATCCGATCAAAAAGCTTTCCTGTGGCCTCCAGTATATTCTTTGTGGAGGAGGTATAGCCGTCCAGATTGATGGAGCCATGTGCCTTTTTTGGCATAATTCTTCCATAAGGATCCTTTTCTATTTCTCCATGAAACCGGACGCTTCGCTCCGGATCTGTCAGATTTTCTACATCGTAAACAACGGTCAGTACAATCTGATCGGTTGCAAGTCCCTTGTCCACCAGATCTAAAACCAATAAGTCCGTCATTTCCCTGCAAACCAGCTTTGCCTTGTCTGCTTCGTAAGGGCAGGAAAGCACCTGTCCCGAGCTGATGCTGTTTGTTCCCGGCTTATATGCCTTAATGTCCGCAATGCTGCAGGGCTCCCAGCCCCAGGCATGGTCGATTAAAAGCTCTGCATTTTTTCCGAAAAGCTTGTAGAGGAGATCTTCATCCGCTTCAGAACACATGGCCACATCTCCCATGGTAAACATCCCGTAATGCGCCAGTTTTTTTGCATAGCCGCGTCCCACACGCCAAAAATCCGTAATGGGTCTGTGATTCCATAGTTTCCGGCGAAAGCTGCTTTCATCCAGCTGTGCAATGCGAACGCCGTTTTCATCTGCCGGAATATGCTTTGCCACAATGTCCATTGCCACCTTGCAAAGGAAAAGATTTGTTCCGATTCCTGCCGTTGCTGTAATCCCGGTTTTTTCTAAGACCTCCTGTATGATCTTTCTTGCAAGCTCCTTGGTAGAAAGCCCATAAATTTGCAGATAGTTCGTTACATCCATAAATACCTCATCGATGGAATAAACGATCATGTCCTCTGGTGAAATGTAGTTCATGTAGATGGAATAAATGCGGGTACTGTATTCCATGTAGTAGGCCATACGGGGCTGTGCCGCAATAAAATCCAGTTCCAGGGAGGGATTCGCCTTCAGCTCTGAAAAAGAGCAGGACTTTCCGGTGAATTTATGACCGGGTGCCTTGTACTTTCTGGCACTGTTCACCTCTTTGATGCGCTGCTTTACTTCAAAAAGCCTGGCTCGGCCGGAAATGCCGTAGCTTTTCAGAGATGGCGTAACCGCAAGGCAGATGGTTTTATCCGTACGGCTTTCATCTGCAACCACAAGATTGGTATCCAGCGGATCCAGTCCAAGCTCCCTGCATTCAACAGAGGCATAAAAGGACTTTAAGTCAATTGCAAGATAGGTTCTCTCCTTCATTCTTTTTCTCCCATAGGCTGTTACGTTTCCTGAAGCTAATCCGGCAGCTGCTTCAGATACTGATTTACTATACTAATATCATTTTTGCATTTTTACTCAAGGGATCTACATGGTCGTAATCAAAAAGTACGAAATACGGCTCATTAGATGGTGCTGAAATGTCTTCCGTATTTTCCTGAAAAACCGGATAGTCAAAGACCTCGATATGGTCTTTTTTTTGCTTTTCTCTTCTGTAAATCTCTTCTTTATAGCTTGAAAGATCCCTTGCAAAAGAAGGTCTGCTTTTCATATTTTCCCGAAGATACATATCACAGGTCAGCAGCTCTTTTACTATTTTCTCCTTTGATGCATCGAATGATATGGCAAACTCCAGAAGAATGTTGTAACGAAATACCCTTGCCGGCTGATTTAAAAAATACCCTTTGCTTTCAAAGTATGCAGCAAGCTCTTCAAAGAAGCGATAGGGATTCTCAAACTGCTTTACCAGAAAGGGAATTGTCTTTGTAAATTGATTGCTGTTGTAATAAATCTCCACTACATTTTCGATTCTTTTCAGAGCGATCATATTTTCA
Source organism: bacterium (assembly GCA_963624695.1). Lineage (GTDB taxonomy): Bacteria > Bacillota > Clostridia > Lachnospirales > Lachnospiraceae > Alectryocaccobium. The sequence continues at coordinate 5,342 of CAVFRH010000001.1, read as the reverse complement.
TAGGTCATCCAATTGGTAGAAAGTACCTCGTAAGGTGGCCTTCCCAGGGCCTTGATTCCATATTCGTCAGCCAAGCAGGCAATCTGTGTTCCTTTTAACACCTTTAAGAATCCTAACTGAAGCTGATCCGGCTTCATGTCATAAACCTCGTTAAAGCTTCTTTTAAAGCTTTCCATATCTTCATAAGGAAGTCCTGCGATCAAATCCAGATGCTGATGTGTATTGCGAACTGCATGGATGGATGCAATGTTAGAAAGCATTCTTTCTCCGATCTCTTTCCGGTTTATGGCCTTCAATACCTCTTTGTTCGTCGTCTGAACTCCAATCTCAAGCTGAATCAGCCCCGGACGCATTTTTGAGATTACATCGATCTCTTCCCTGGTTAAAATATCTGCCTCTACCTCAAAATGGAAATTTGTAACCCTGTTATCGTGCTCCAGAAGGTAAGTCCATATTGACAGGGCATGCTTTGCATTTGCATTAAAGGTTCGGTCAATAAATTTCACCTGTGGAACCCTTCTGTCCAGGAAAAACTGCAGCTCCTTGTAAACCTTTTCCAGGCTTTTCAACCTCACGGTTTTGTCAAGAGAGGAAAGGCAATAGCTGCAGCGAAATGGGCAGCCCCTGCTGGTCTCATAGTAAATGATCTTGTTTTTAAAGGGACCAAGGTTTTTTTCATTGCCCCACTCTTCATAGAAAAAGGGCAGCTCATCCATATCAAGAAAGGGTCTGACTCCTGTCCTTTTCTCCCTTAAAATGAGCCCCTTTATCTCGCTAAGCTCTATATTTTTTTCGATATAATGCTGACACAGTTCTTCAAAAGTTGCCTCTCCCTCTCCGTCCATAACGCAATCGATCTGATTGTTCCTTTTCAGCAGACTCTGGGCATCGTTGGCAGCTTCCGGTCCGCCAAGAACAATCCTTGCCTTCGGAAGAACCTTCGGGATTTCCTCCAGAAGAATGTCTACCATTTCCCGGTTCCATATATAAACAGAAATTGCCACGATGTCCGGTGCCTCCAGAAAAATATCTGTAAGGATTTCTTCCGCCTTTTGATTTATGGTGTATTCCTTTAAAGCAATGTGCTCCAGGTACTTCTTCGCATATGCCCTAATAGAATAAACCGCTGGATTGGAATGGATATATTTTGCATTTACTGCAGTCAGTAATATCTTCATAATTGTTTTATCAATAACCCTTCTTTTTTGTTTCCGATCATATCTGAAATGTAAACCTCAACCTATTATAGCCAGAAGCGGCTTTTTGCGCTACTGTTTGTTTTTCCGATCCGCTCTTGTTAAAGCCAAAATCACTTTTGTTCGTTATGCATAAAAGGCTTGCACATATTTCACGACAAACTTATAATAGTAGGAAAACCCCTTAATCTACAGGGATTTATGCACATACCAGCAAAAAAATTTCAAAACATGTGGAAGGAGAACTTCATGAACGCATTAGAAGAAAAGGTATTGGGAATTATTGAAAAAAACAGCCGCATCGATATTAAAGAGCTGGCGATACTGATAGGAACTGAAGAAATTGAAGTCGCGAATACCCTGGCGAATCTGGAAGAAAAAGGCATTATCTGCGGCTATCACACCATGATTGACTGGGAAAAGACAGGCATCGAAAAAGTAACTGCCTTGATTGAAGTTCGAGTAACTCCTCAAAGAGGAAAGGGCTTCGATGAAATCGCAGAACGCATCTACAAATACCCGGAAGTAAACTCTGTATACCTTATTTCCGGTGGCTATGACCTTATGGTTACTCTGGAAGGAAAAACCCTTCGTGAGGTTTCCGGTTTCGTAACCAACAAGCTTTCTACCTTGGATACGGTAATCAGTACCGCAACCCACTTTATCTTAAAAAAATACAAAGACCACGGAACCATCATGAGTGCAAAATACGAAGATCTGAGAGAGATCATCACTCCCTGATGGATTTTAAAAGGAGCAGACTATGAGTAAAACAATTGAAGAAATGCTTTCCAAGAAAGTAATCGATATTAAGCCTTCGGGCATTCGTAAATTTTTTGATATTGTCAGTGAGATGAAGGATGCCATCTCTCTTGGTGTAGGCGAACCGGATTTCGATACCCCATGGCACATCCGTGACGAGGGTATCTATTCCCTGGAAAAGGGACGCACCTTTTACACCTCCAACTCCGGACTCAAGGAGCTGCGTGTGGAGATTGCCAACTACATGAAGCGTTCCCAGAATCTGGACTACAACCCATTGAGCGAAATATTGATCACTGTCGGCGGATCAGAGGCCATTGACCTGATGTTCCGTGCCATGATCAATGAAGGAGACGAGGTTTTAATTCCTCAGCCTTCTTATGTATCTTATGAACCATGTGCCGTTCTGGCAGATGCAAAACCGGTCATCATCAATTTAAAAAATGAAAATCAGTTCCGTTTAACAGCCAAGGAGCTGGAAGCTGCCATCACTGAAAAAACCAAGATCCTGGTTCTTCCTTATCCAAACAATCCGACCGGAGCCGTTATGGAGCAGGCAGATCTGGAAGCCATTGCAGAGGTTATTTTAAAGCATGACCTCTATGTCCTTTCCGATGAGATTTACGGTGAGCTGACCTATACGGGAAATCCACATATTTCCATTGCTTCCCTTCCGGGAATGAAGGAAAGAACCGTCGTTGTAAACGGCTTTTCCAAGGCTTACGCTATGACCGGCTGGAGACTTGGATATTGCTGCGGACCGAAGGCCTTAATGGAGCAGATGGTAAAAATCCACCAGTTCGCCATTATGTGTGCTCCGACCACCAGCCAGTATGCTGCTGTGGAAGCACTGAAAAACGGTGACGATGATGTTCGAATGATGCGTGAATCCTACAACGAAAGAAGACACTTCGTTTTGCATATGCTGGACAAAATGGGTCTTCCCTGCTTTGAGCCTCTTGGTGCTTTTTATGTATTCCCCTGCATCAAGGAATTTGGCATGAGCAGCGATGCATTTGCAACTGCCCTTCTGAAAGAGGAAAAGGTTGCCATTGTTCCGGGAACTGCTTTCGGAGACAGCGGAGAAGGATACCTTCGTATCTCTTATGCATATTCCATTGAAAACCTCCGACTTGCTTTGAGCCGTCTGGAAAAATTTGTAACGAAACTTCGCGAAAAATAAAATAATGCTGCATAACTCTAGATGAAGATATCTGCAATGAAACGAAAGGCTCCAACCCAATAAATTATGGGCTGGAGTCTTTTTCTTTTCCCGCTTGTTTTAATTATCCGCTCTGTTGTAACCGTTTTTCATATTTTTGCTTGCTTCCAGAAGTACTTTATTTAAGGTATCTGTTGTCTTTTCCTTCGCCATCTTGCAAAGCGCTTCATTTGCTTTTTCACACAGTGTAAAGTCTTTGCTCTCTGTCATTTTCTTGTCGTACTCTTTTACAATCCGTCTGCCTTCTGTAAGAACCGCTGCCTGATAGCGTTCGATGTGCTGAATGCAGGCTCCATAGGCACTGTCTGCCAAAGCTCCAATGAGTCTGCTTCCCCAATAGAAATTTTCTGTGGAGCAATCCAGGCTTACCTTACTAAGGTAAGATGGAATCTGACTTACCTGAGGGTAAATTGGCAGTAAGGCATTAAAGGTGGTAGAACCGAAGCAGATCCACTCCAGTCCGCTTATTTCCTTTGGAAGGTGATTGCGGATCTGACAGATGGTTGTAACACCGGTCCGGTTGATTCCGATGGAACGGTAAATGCCTCGTTTTCCTGTATCCTGGCTGCTGTAAGGATCAAAAGGTGTTCCCTGATAATGAGAAGAGAGCAAGTATTTTACATCTTCTATGCTAACCTTTATGTCCGGTCGGAATGCCCAGGGGATGTTGTCGAACTCCGGTGTAAATTCTGCCCCTTCGCCCTCCCATTTATGAGAAAATGGGGTCAAGTAACGTCCCATAAACCAGGCTCTTGGCGTATTGTAAACGTGATCGGAATCCGTTCTAGAGCCAAAGCAAAATCTTGGATTAAAGGTTTCTCCCTGATTTAAATTCAAATCGTTCTCTTCGATAAATTCCTTTAGGTCTGCCGAACACAAAAATTCTTTTTGCGCTCCATAGGCATCTTCAAAATCAAAATAATCCATTCCGAACTGATTTGGATTTACAACAACCTCATCGTCCTTTACCCGTCTGGCCATCCAGTGGTGTCCTCCGATTGTTTCCAGCCACCAGATTTCATTTTCGTCGTTAAAGGCAATGCCATTTGATTCATAGGTTCCGTACTCTTCCAAAAGTGCTGCCAGCCGCAAAACTCCTTCTCTGGCGCTGTGTATGTAGGGAAGGACCAGACATACAATGTCTTCTTCTCCTATGCCGCCTGCAATGTCCTTTTCACGGCGGTTCTTTGCCTTTTGCAGACATACAAGTGGGTCTGCTGCAAGGACTCTAGGATTTGAAGTGATGGTCTCAGTTGCCGTCATACCTACATTTGCGGCATTTATTCCGCTGGCAGCCCAGATTCCTTCGGAACGATCAACGCTTGGACAGAAGGTGTAGCGAAGGGGATTTTCCGGCAGATTAATCTCCAGCTTTGAAAGAACGCTTTTATATTTGGAAGACTGTTTTTGAGGATTGGATACGAACAATTTTTTTACATCGAAATGTCCGTCATCTGTTCTGGCGATCATGGTGGACTGGTCGTTGCTGGCATTTTTTCCTACTAATATGGTTGTACAAGGCATAGGTATCTTCTCCTTTTTCTTTTCATTCATGAATGCGTTACGCTTTCTGCAAGCCTTAAGGTCAGGCCTTTTTCCTGCAGCAACCTCATTATACGAAAAAAAAAGCCCGGATTCCATTGATTTTTCAGTCTTTTCTATTTAAGATAATGAAAGACTAGGAAGGAGTATCGCATGAAAAATGGATTTTTAAAGGCAGCAGCCGTCACTCCGAAAATCAAGGTTGCGGACGTTGCTTACAATACACAGTTAATAAAAGATTATATGAAAGAGGCAAGTGAAGCAGGGGCCAAGCTTGTTGTTTTCCCGGAACTTTGCATTACCGGCTACACCTGTCAGGATCTTTTCTGGCAGGACGAGCTGATCGACAGTGCCAAGGAGGCTTTGCTTGACCTTGCTGCATTTAGCAGTGAACTAGACGGACTCTTCTTTGTGGGTCTTCCCCTGGAATTAAACGGCGCTCTTTACAATGCTGCAGCCGTTTTGAACCGTGGAAACGTAAAGGGCATTGTTCCCAAAAGCTATCTTCCAAATTATAACGAATTTTACGAGGCCAGACATTTCCGCTCCGGTATCGGATTAAATGAAGAAATCGAGCTGCTTGGGGAAACTGTTCCTGTGTCAACCGATCTGCTCTTCAC